>NZ_JBSFUK010000011.1:185721-218059 GCF_053591755.1 Streptomyces sp. NPDC002926 | reverse complement strand
GTCGCGCCCGCGCCGACGCGGGCCCCCGTACCTGTGCCGGCGGCAGCCTCCGGCTTCGCCCCCGTGGGGGGCGCCGCGCGGGGAGTGGCCTGCCCGGGGCCGGCGCCCGTGCCGACGCGGGCCCCCGTACCTGTGCCGGCGGCAGCCTCCGGCTTCGCTCCCGTGCGAGCCGTCGCCCGCCCGGAGCCGGTGACCGGACCGCCCCCGCCCGCCGTGCCCCCTCCCGACACCACCAGTGTCACCGTCGCCGCGTCCGCGTCCAGTGCGTACGGCCCGTACCCCGCCGTCGTCAGCGCCAGCGTCGCCGTCGACTCGCCCGTCGCCAGCCCCGGCAGCAACCGCTTCGCCGGCGACGTGTCGCCGTGCTCGGCCAGATGGGTCAGCAGCGCCGCCGTCGCGACCGTCTCGACCACTGGGCCGGGCACCGCGTGGCGGCCCAACTCCACGAAGGAGACCGCCAGTTCCACCGGTAGCATCCCAACGCCCTCGTACGCCTCCGGGGCCGCCAGCGCGAAGACGCCCGCCTGCGCGAGGCGCGAACAGAGCGCCCGTCCCGGGGCGTGGTCGCCCGCCGACCACGCCCGTACCGCCGCCGGCGTGTCCGCGGCGGTCAGCATCGCGTCCAGCGAGCGCGCGAGAGCCCGCTGTTCGTCGGTGAGCAGAAAACGCATCAGCGGCGGCCCTTCGGGAGGCCGAGCAGACGCTCGGCGATGATGTCGCGCTGGATCTCGTTCGTACCGGCGTAGATGGGGCCCGCCAGCGCGAAGACGTAGCCCTCGGACCAGTCCGACTCGGCCAACTCCCCCTCCGGGCCCAGCAGATCGAGCGCGGTCTCGTGCAGCGCGATGTCGTACTCGGACCAGAAGACCTTGTTCAGGCTGGATTCGGCGCCGATGCTCTCGCCCGCGGCGCAGCGCGACGCGTTGGCGTAGGTGAAAAGCTGGTAGGCGCGTGCGCCGATCACCGCGTCCGCCACCCGGTCGCGGAGCGCGGTGTCGTGACCTTCCGGCCGCTCGGCCGTCGCGCGCCACTGCCGCAGCAGGCGCTCCGCCGCAGCCAGGAAACGGCCGGGCGATCTCAGTGTCAGCCCCCGTTCGTTGCCGGTCGTGGACATTGCGATCCGCCACCCCTGGCCCGGCTCGCCGATCACGTCCCCGTCGGGGACGAAGACATCGTCGAGGAACAGCTCGGCGAAGGCGGGCTTGCCGTCGAGCCTGCCGATCGGCCGGACCGTCACACCCGGCGCCGACAGGTCGAACATCAGATACGTCAGCCCCTGATGCGGCCGCGTCCCCTCGGGACCGGTGCGGAAGATGCCGAACGCGCGGTCGGCGAAGGCGGCCCGCGACGACCAGGTCTTCTGGCCGCTGAGCAGCCAGCCGCCGTCCGTGCGCAGGGCCCGCGACCTCAGCGACGCGAGGTCCGAGCCGGACTCCGGCTCGGACCAGGCCTGCGCCCAGATGACCTCGCCGCTCGCCATCGCGGGCAGCACCCTGGCGCGCTGCTCCTCGGTGGCGTGGTCGAAGAGCGTCGGAGCGAGGAGGTTGATGCCGTTCTGCGAGACCCGTCCCGGCGCGCCCGCCGCGTAGTACTCCTCCTCGAAGACCAGCCAGCTGAAGATGTCGACGCCCCGGCCGCCGTACTCCCGCGGCCAGGAGACGACCGACCAGCGGTCCGCGTGCAGCCGCGCCTCCCACGCGCGGTGGGCCGCGAAGCCCTTCTCGGTCTCCAGGGAGGGGAGGGGCTCGGCGGGCACGTTCGCGGCGAGCCAGGCACGGGCCTCGGCCCGGAAGGCTGCCTCGGCGGCGGAGTGGTCCAGGTCCATTCACCCATCCTTCCCTAACAAGTGTTTGGTAGGTTAACGTGCTGTTGTGATGAACAACAGGGCGCAGTACGTACCCGGCCATGGCCTGCTGAAGGGCCGCACCGCCGTCATCACCGCCGCGGCCGGAGCCGGGATCGGCGGAGCGACCGCCCGCAGATTCCTGGAGGAGGGCGCGTGCGTCCTCATCAGTGACGCGCACGCCCGCCGCCTGAAGGAGTCGCGGGAGGCGCTCGCCGAGGAGTTCGGTGCGGCGGCCGTGTCATCACTGCCCTGCGACGTCACCGACGAGGCCCGGGTCCAGGCGCTGTTCGACACGGCCGTACGGGAGCACGGCGGCCTCGACATCGTCGTCAACAACGCGGGCCTCGGCGGCACCGCTGCCCTCGTGGACATGAGCGACGACCAGTGGGACAAGGTTCTCGACGTCACCCTGAACGGCACCTTCCGCTGCACCCGCGCCGCCCTGCGCTCCTTCAGGACTTCCGGACGCGGCGGAGTGATCGTCAACAACTCCTCCGTCGTCGGCTGGCGCGCCCAGGCCGGCCAGGCCCACTACGCCGCCGCCAAGGCCGGAGTCATGGCGCTCACCAGGTGCGCGGCGATCGAGGCGGCCGAGTACGGCGTACGCGTCAATGCCGTGGCCCCCAGCCTCGCCATGCACCCGCACCTGGTGAAGGTCACCTCGGCCGAACTGCTGACGGAGCTGACCGCCAAGGAGGCCTTCGGGCGGTACGCCGAACCCTGGGAGATCGCCAACGCCATCGTCTTCCTCGCCAGCGGCTACTCCTCGTATCTCACGGGTGAGGTCGTCTCCGTCAGCAGCCAGCACGCGTAGGACGAGAATGGTCCCGTGCCGACAAGAAGCAAGAAGAAGAACCAGGTGAGCGCCTCGCCCGAGCGCCGCCGTGAGCTCCTCGACACCGCCGCCGAGGTGTTCGCCGCGCAGGGTTACAACGCCACCACCGTCCGCGAGATCGCGGACCGGGCCGGGATGCTCGCCGGCAGCCTCTACTACCACTTCGATTCCAAGGAATCGATGCTCGACGAGATCCTCTCGACCTTCCTGGACGAGCTCTGGCAGGGCTACGACGCCGTGCTCGCCGCCGGGCTCGGGTCCAGGGAGACCATCGAAGCGCTCGTCACCGAGTCCTTCCGGGAGATCGACCGGCACCGCGCCGCCGTCGCGATCTACCAGAAGGAGTCCAGGCATCTGGCGGCTCAGCCGCGCTTCCACTACCTCACGGACTCGCAGCGGAAGTTCGAGAAGGCGTGGCTGGGGACGCTGGAGCGCGGGGTCGCGGACCAGGTCTTCCGTGCCGACCTGGACATCCGGCTCACGTACCGGTTCGTGCGCGACACGGTGTGGGTCGCGGCGTCCTGGTACCGGCCGGGCGGGCAGCACAGCCCGGAGGAGATCGCCCGTCAGTACCTGTCGATGGTGCTGGACGGTATCGCCGTACGCAGCTGACCGACCGAGGAGTCGTCATGGCCGAGGCCTACATAGTCGAAGCGGTTCGCACGCCGGTGGGCAGGCGCGGAGGGGGACTCGCCGCAGTCCACCCGGCCGACCTCGGCGCGCATGTCCTGAGGGCCCTGGTCCTGCGGACCGGTGTGGACCCCGCGGCGGTCGAGGACGTCGTCTTCGGTTGCCTGGACACGGTAGGGCCGCAGGCCGGTGACATCGCCCGTACGGCATGGCTGGCGGCGGGTCTGCCCGAGGAGGTGCCGGGCGTGACGATCGACCGGCAGTGCGGCTCCTCGCAGCAGGCGGTCCACTTCGCCGCACAGGGAGTGCTCTCCGGCACCCAGGACCTGGTGGTCGCCGGCGGCACCCAGAACATGACGCAGATCCCGATCGCCTTCGCGTCCCGGCAGGCTGCCGAACCGCTCGGGCTGACCGTGGGCCCCTTCGCGGGCAGCGAGGGCTGGCGGGCCCGCTACGGCGACCTGCCGGTCAACCAGTTCCACGGTGCGCAGCTGATCGCCGAGAAGTGGTGCATCTCGCGGCGCGACATGGAGGAGTTCGCGCTCCGTTCCCACCAGCGGGCGGTCCGCGCCGTCGACGAGGGCCGCTTCGAACGGGAGTTGGTGGCGTACGGCGAGGTCACGGCCGACGAAGGGCCTCGCCGCGACACAACGCTGGAGAAGATGGCGGGCCTCAAGCCGGTCCTGGAGGGCGGCACCATCACGGCGGCCTGCTCCTCCCAGGTCTCGGACGGCGCGGCGGCGATGCTGATCGCGAGCGAACGGGCCGTCGCCGAGCACGGTCTTGTGCCGCGCGCCCGTATCCACCACCTCTCGGTACGCGGCGAGGACCCGATCCGGATGCTGTCCGCCCCGATCCCGGCGACGGCGTACGCGCTGAAGAAGACCGGTATGTCGATCGACGACATCGACCTGGTCGAGATCAATGAGGCCTTCGCGCCCGTGGTGCTCGCCTGGCTGAAGGAGACCGGCGCCGACCCGGACAAGGTCAATGTGAACGGCGGAGCGATCGCGCTGGGTCATCCGCTGGGCGCGACGGGCGTGAAGCTGATGACCACGCTGCTGCATGAACTCGAGCGCACCGGTGGGCGGTACGGACTGCAAACGATGTGTGAAGGCGGAGGCCAGGCGAACGTCACCATCATCGAGCGGCTGTGATCACGAGCCTTCTGGGCCCGGTCGTGCTACGGTAGCGGCGTTGCAGTTTTGGTACCCATGAACTTCGTGTGCGCCTGACGGGAATGCTTCCTCAGGCGCACATTTTGTTTGCCGGATTCTCCGGATGGGGCTCAATACAACAACGGGAAATTCGCGAAGTGTGAGTTTCCGGCTTGCCCCTGTTTTAGGAGAATGACATGGCTACTGGAACCGTGAAGTGGTTCAACTCGGAAAAGGGCTTCGGCTTCATTGAGCAGGACGGCGGCGGCGCCGACGTCTTCGCCCACTACTCGAACATCGCCACCTCGGGCTTCCGTGAGCTCCAGGAAGGCCAGAAGGTTTCCTTCGACGTCACGCAGGGCCAGAAGGGCCCGCAGGCGGAGAACATCGTCCCGGCCTAACATCCGGACGCGAACCTCGCAGCCGGGGCCCGCACCGTCAAGGTGCGGGCCCCGGCTTGTGCTGTCTCATATGCCCAGGAGGGCAATATCCGCATGACTCGCTCCGAACGCCCGGCCCGCCCGACTCGAAAGCGCCCGGTCAATTCCCGCGCCAATGGCCCCGCGAAGGGCTCCGGCAAGGCTCCCGTCCGCAAGGTGGCGGCCCCGCAGGAATTCACGTTGCCGGAATCCACCACCCCCGCGCTGCCTGCCGTCGAGGCGTTCGACGAGCTGGACATGCCGGCCGCCCTGCTGAAGACCCTTGTGGCTCAGGGCGTGACCGAGCCCTTCCCGATCCAGGCCGCCACGCTGCCGAACTGTCTCGCAGGCCGGGACATCCTCGGCCGCGGGCGCACCGGCTCGGGCAAGACCCTTGCCTTCGGGCTCGCGCTGCTCGCCCGCACCGCGGGCCGGCGGGCCGAGCCGCGGGCGCCGCTCGCGCTTGTGCTCGTACCGACGCGTGAGCTGGCGCAGCAGGTCACCGACGCACTGTCGCCGTACGCGACCTCGGTGCAGCTGCGGATGACCACGGTCGTCGGCGGTATGTCGATCAGCAAGCAGGCGGGCGCGCTGCGGCGCGGCGCCGAGGTGCTCGTGGCCACGCCCGGGCGGCTCAAGGACCTGATAGAGCGCGGCGACTGCGCGCTCGACCGGGTGTCGATCACCGTCCTCGACGAGGCCGACCAGATGGCCGACATGGGCTTCATGCCGCAGGTCACGGCGCTGCTCAAGCAGGTCGAGCCGGACGGTCAGCGGATGCTCTTCTCGGCGACGCTGGACAAGAACATCGACCGCCTCGTGCGGATGTTCCTGAGCGACCCCGTCGTGCACTCCGTCGACCCGTCCGCGGGCGCGGTCACCACGATGGAGCACCATGTGCTGCACGTTGCGGACGAGACGGACAAGAAGGCCGTGGCCACGCGTATCGCGGCCCGTGAGGGCCGGGTGATCCTCTTCGTGGACACCAAGCGCGCGGCGGACCGTTTCGCCAAGCGGCTGCTGTCCAGCGGTGTCCGGGCGGCGGCGCTGCACGGCGGCCGTTCGCAGCCGCAGCGCAACCGCACCCTCGACCAGTTCAAGAACGGGCAGGTCACCGCGCTGGTCGCCACCAATGTGGCGGCCCGCGGCATCCATGTCGACGATCTCGACCTGGTCGTGAACATCGACCCGCCCGTCGACCACAAGGACTATCTGCACCGCGGCGGGCGTACCGCCCGGGCCGGCGAGTCCGGCAGCGTCGTCACGCTGGTGCTGCCCGAGCAGCGCCGCGAGATGACCCGGCTGATGGCGGACGCGGGCATCAGCCCGCGCACCGCCAGGATCAAGTCCAGCGACGACGAGCTCAGCCGCATCACCGGGGCGCGCGAGCCCTCCGGTGTCGCCATCACCATCGAGGTGCCCCAGCCGGTGGTGCAGCAGCAGCGCCCGCAGCGCCGTCGTGCCCAGGCCCCCGGCCAGGGACAGGGCGGCCGTTCCGCGCAGGGCGGCGGCACCGGCGGCGGCAGTGGCGCCGGCCGCAGCCGTGGCCGGCGCGGTGGGCAGGGCGGGCAGAGTGCTCAGGGCGGACAGGCCCGTCAGAGTGCGCAGGGCGGACAGGGCGGACAGGGCGGACAGGCCCGGCAGGGCAGCCGGCCGGCGCGTGGTGCGCAGGGCGGTCGCCGAACCGCGGCGTAGCGCCGGTCTTGTCGGGGCTTCGCCCCGAACCCCGCGCCTCGATCGCCGGCGGGGCTGATTGTCGCCGGAGGGGCTGGTACGGGCGGGAACCAGCCCGTCCGGCGATTTGAGGACACGGCCGAAGGCCGCACGGGGCCCGGGGGCTCGACCCCGCTCACGCGAAGGGGCGGGGCGGGGACGAATCCCGTGGCAGCGCGCCGAGCACCCGCGCCGCCTCGGTCATCACCCGGGCGACGAGCTCCGCACAGCTCGGGAGGTCCTCGATCAGCCCGGCGACCTGCCCCGAAGCCATCACTCCGAGGTCGGTTCGCCCCTCGACCATGGAAGCCTTCAGCAGCATGGGCGTGTTGGCGGCGAGCAGGACCTGGCTCCAGCTGAGGTCCCTGCCGTGCTTCATCGCCAGGCCGTCGCGGATCATCTGCGACCAGGACAGATCCGAGAGCTTCCTGAAGCCGGCGGCTCGGCGTACGGCCTGGGCCAGTGCTCTCCAGCGGCCCGCCCGCTCGAGCGAGTCGACCAGTTCCGTACGGAGCATGCGGTGCGGGAGCCCGTCGACGGCCGTGGTGACCGTGATGTCCTTGACGGTCGCGGCGAGGTAGCGGGCCTTGACCGCGTCCGGCACCGTCGAGTCCGAGGTGAGCAGGAAGCGGGTGCCCATGGCGATGCCCGCCGCTCCGTAGGCGAGCGCCGCGACCAGTCCCCGCCCGTCGTGGAAGCCGCCCGCCGCGATCACCGGGATATCCACCGCGTCGACAACCTGCGGCAGCAGCACGGTCGTTGCGACATCGCCGGTATGACCGCCGCCCTCACCGCCCTGGACGATCACCGCGTCCGCGCCCCAGGCCGCCACTTTCTCCGCGTGCCGCCGGGCCCCGATGGACGGGATCACGACCACGCCCGCGTCCTTCAGTTCGGCGATCAGCTCGCGGGACGGCGCGAGCGCGAAGGATGCGACTTTCACGCCCTCATCGATGATGATCCGGACCCGGTCGCGGGCATCCCCGGCATCGGCGCGGAGATTTACCCCGAAAGGCGCGTCCGTACGGGACATGACCTCGCGGACGGCCTGGCGCAGCTGGTCGGCGGTCATCGTCGCGGAGGCGAGAATGCCGAGTGCCCCCGCGTTGGCGGTGGCGGAGACCAGGCGGGGCCCGGCGACCCAGCCCATGCCGGTCTGCACGATGGGGTGCCGGACACCGGTGAGTCCGGTGAGGGCCGTTTCCATCACGCGGGGACCTCGCGCTCACGTGTGCCCTTCGGGTCGATCACCTCGCGGATCAGGCGCAGTTCGGCGGCCGTGGGCTCGCGGGTGTACGGGACGTGGGCGGGGATCGTGAGCGCGAAGCCGGTCGCCTGCCGGATCTGGTCGACCGTGACACCCGGGTGCAGGGACGCGAGCCGCATCGAGCGGTCGGGGGTCTCGAAGTCGAAGACGCCCAGATTGGACACGACGCGCGGGATGCGGTGGAAACGGGTCGCGGACGGGCCCGCGGCGGCCGCGTTGTCGTAGCCGACGCCGCTGACCATGTCGACGCGCTCGACGAAGACGCGGGAGGAGTGCCTGGGCACCCAGTAACTGACCGGATTGTTGAGGGTGTTGACGGGCGCGCCGCGTACGCCGAGCAGCTGGCGCGCCGGCCGCTCCCAGTCGCCTATGCAGGAGATGTTCTGGTTGCCGAAGCGGTCGATCTGGCTCGCGCCCATCATGACGTGCCGCTTTCCGCCGGTGACCATGGCCAGGTGCTGGCGGTACGGCAGCCAGCCCTCCGTCGCGCCGCCGAGGTCGACGAGCATCGCCTCACCGTCGGTGAGGAGGAGGCCGGGGGAGAAGGTGCGCTTGGCCAGCCGGGCGCCGAAGGAGGAAACGGGGGCCATGGTGGCGGCCAGTATTTCGCCGTTGTCCCGCCAGGCCTCGGCGCAGGCGACGACGCAGTACTCGGAACGGCTGATGGTCACTGCTGCTCCTTGTGCCAGGTCCGGACGGCGCACTGGTAGTCGCGCTCGGTCGTGCCGGAGAGGAAACGCTCGGCGAACTCCGGCCAGGGGGTGGACGCGTACAGCTTCTGGAAGGTCTCGTCACGTCCGTACTCGGGGGCGCAGGAAGTGAAGTGCGCGCCGTTCGGTGTCTCGACCACGCCGGTGACCGAGTGACGTTTGACCAGCAGGGTCTGCGGGGCGGCGTCCTTGGTGAGTTCGGCGGTCTCCACGAGTCGCTCGCAGGAGACG
Source organism: Streptomyces sp. NPDC002926 (assembly GCF_053591755.1). NCBI lineage: Bacteria > Bacillati > Actinomycetota > Actinomycetes > Kitasatosporales > Streptomycetaceae > Streptomyces > Streptomyces sp. NPDC002926. The sequence continues at coordinate 209,251 of NZ_JBSFUK010000011.1, read as the reverse complement.
TACGCGGCGTCGGCGGCCTCGCAGAACAGATCGTCGAAGTACGGATCGGGGCCCAGGTACTGGCCGTTGCCGAGCCGGTCGGCGCGGTTGAGGTGGACGAGCGCCGCGTCCATCCGCAGGGCCGGTACGGCGACGAACTCCTCGCCGTCCTCGTACGGCGAAGTGACCGTCCGCAGCCCGGGGTTGACCCGCATGACGTCGGATCCGATTCCGGCCCGCACCGGGAGGAAGGGCAGCCGGTTGGCGGCGGCGTGCAGCCCCCACATGAACATCGCTTCGTCGATCTCGGTGAGCGCGAGGTCGCCGCTCTCGCGGGCGGCGCGGAAATGCGGTTCGAGCGGGATCGAGTCGAGGGTGACGAAGGCCGTCACGAGTCTGCGGATCCGGCCGGCGGCGGCGAGGAGGCCGATGTCGGGGCCACCGCAGGACACGACGGTGAGATCGGTGATCTCGGTACGCAGCAGTGCCCGCACCAGCGCCATCGGCTTGCGACGCGAGCCCCAGCCGCCGATACCGATCGTCATTCCGCTGCGGAACCCGGACACCGCCTCGTCGGGCGTCATGGTCTTGTCCGTCACGCTCGGTCCTCCTCGCCGAAGGTGTCCTTGCCGAAGGTGTCGCGGACGCGGTCGGCGACACCGCTGAGGTTGGCCTCGAAGGTGAAGCCCTGCTCGAAGCGGTAGCTGCGGTGTACGTCGACGGGGTCGATACCGTTGATGGCGGCCTTGGCCAGCCGGATCAGGTATCCGTCCTTCCGTGCGATCTCCCGCGCCAGCTCCAGGGCCGCGGCGGTCAGTTCCTCGCGCGGGACGACCCGCCAGACCGAGCCGTGGGCGTGCAGCTGCTGCGCGGTCGCGGTGCGCGAGGTGTAGTACAGGGCGCGCATCAGATGCTGCGGGACGAGACGGGCGAGATGGGTGGCCGCGCCGAGCGCGCCCCGGTCCAGCTCCGGCAGCCCGAAGGTGGCGTCGTCGGAGGCGACGATCGCGTCCGCGTTGCCGACGAGGCCGATACCGCCGCCCAGGCAGAAGCCGTTCACCGCCGCGACGACCGGCACCTCGCACTCGTAGACGGCGGCGAAGGCCTCGTAGCAGCCGCGGTTGGCGCCGACGAGCGCGGAGTGTCCGGTGTCGCGCTGCATCTCCTTGATGTCGACGCCCGCGTTGAAGCCACGACCGGCGGCGGCCAGGACGACACAGCGGGTCCCGGGGTCGCGGCCGGCCGCGCGGAGGGTGTCGGCGAGGTCGTACCAGCCCTGTACGGGAAGGGCGTTGACGGGTGGGAAGTCGGCCGTGACGACACAAATGCCCTTCTCGGGGCGTGCGGTGGAGACACCCATGAGTGGATCAGCTACCTTTCCACCAAACATTTGTTAGGTGAGGAAGGTAGCAGCCGATGGAGCTGGACGGGAGGGTCGTCGTCGTCACCGGCGGCACACGGGGCGTGGGCGCGGGGATCGCGCGGGCCTTCCTGCGGGCGGGCGCCGAGGTGGTGGTCTGTGCCCGCAGACCGCCGGAAGTCCCCGTCGCCGGAGTTGAGTTCACGACTCTGGATCTGCGCGAACCGTCCGCGGTGGGGGAGTTCTTCCACGCGGTCGCGGCGCGGCACGGCCGGCTCGACGCCCTTGTCAACAACGCGGGCGGGACACCGTACCGGCTGCTCGGCGAAGGCGACGCGGCCCGTCATGCCCGCGTGATCGAACTCAATCTCACCGCGCCGCTGACCGCCTCGCTCGCGGCGTACGAACATCTCAAGGCGGTCCGCGGATCGATCGTGATGATCGGCAGTGTCAGCGGCGGCCGGCCGTCCCCGGGCACGGCGGCGTACGGGGCGGCGAAGGCGGGACTGGAGAACCTGGCCCGCTCCATGGCCGTGGAGTGGGCGCCCGAGGTGCGAGTGAACACGCTTGTCCTCGGCATGGTCCGCACCGAACTGTCCCCTCTGCACTACGGGGACGACGAGGGCGTGGCGGCGGTCGGCCGTACGGTGCCGCTCGGTCGGCTGGCCGAGCCGTCGGAGATCGGTGACGCGGCCGTCTTCCTCGTCTCGGAGCGGGCGGCGTACGTGAGCGGAGCCTCGCTGCTGGTGCACGGGGGCGGAGAGCGCCCCGCGTTCCTCGATGCCGCAACTGTCAACAAGGAGACGTGACATGACCGGTGCAACCGGAATCTGTGAAGGACGGGTTGTGATCGTCACGGGTGCGGGGCGCGGTCTGGGGCGGGCCCATGCGCTCGCCTTCGCCGCCGAGGGGGCGAAGGTCGTCGTCAATGACCTCGGCGTCGGGCTGGACGGAGCGGGCTGCTCGGAGAGCCCTGCCCAGCAGGTCGTCGGCGAGATCACGGCGGCGGGTGGTGCCGCGGTGGCGCACGGCGGCGACATCGCCACGACCGACGGTGCCGCGTCCCTCGTCGCCGCCGCGCTGGAGACGTACGGCCGACTCGACACCCTCGTCAACAACGCCGGGTTTCTGCGCGACCGGATGCTCGTCAACCTCGACGAGGACGACTGGGACGCCGTCATGCGGGTGCACGCGAAGGGCCACTTCCTGCCGCTCAAGCATGCCGCGGCGCACTGGCGTTCCGAGGCCGGGGCGGGTCGGCCGGTGGTGGCCCGGGTGGTCAACACCACCTCCGGAGCAGGGCTGCTGGGGAGTGTCGGCCAGGGCAACTACGCGGCCGCCAAGGCCGGGATCATCGCCCTGACGCTGGTCGCCTCGGCCGAGATGGGCCGGTACGGCGTCCAGGTCAACGCCATCGCGCCGGCGGCCCGTACCCGTATGACCGAGGACACCTTCGCCGGTCTGTCCGCCCTGCCCGAGGACGTCTCGCCGCTCGTCGTCTGGCTCGGCTCCGCCGCCAGCACGGGCGTGACGGGCCGGGTCTTCGAGGCCGAAGCGGGCCGCATCACCGTCATGGAGGGCTGGCGGCCGGGACCCACCGCGGACAAGGGTGTGCGCTGGACCCCGTCCGAGGCGGGCGAGGCCGCACGGAAGCTGCTGGCCGACGCCGAGACTCCGCAACCGGTCTACGGGGCGCGGTAATGGCGCGGGCGTAAGCGTTGAGGATGCCGCCGGCCCCGGGGGGTGCGGCGGCATCGCCGAGCCGCGCGACAAGTCGGGGGCCGAGGAACAAAGGGCTGAGTCCCGCGCCGCTCCTGCCGGGCGGTCGGTGAACGGAACCGAACCGGTGACGGGCTGATGCCACGGGAAGGGGCGCGCCCGAAGCCTGTCGGCTCAGGTGCTGAGTGTGTGCCCGGTCGTTGCGTCCACGTGGTCCGGGATCTCATCGTGGCGATCGCCCACGGTCGGTGTCCCGGTGGGCTCGAACATGAGGATCGCGGCGCCGGACGGAGCGTACGGCTTGTGCCGCGTGCCTCGGGGGACGGTGAAGACCGCACCCTGCGGAAGCAGGACCGTGCGCTCCCCGGCGGGTTCGCGCAAGGAGATGCGCAGCTCTCCGTCGAGTACCAGGAAGAACTCGTCGGTGTCGTCGTGGACGTGCCAGACGTGTTCGCCCTCGACCTTGGCGATGCGGACGTCATAGTCGTTGACGCGCGTGACGATGCGGGGGCTCCACAGGGCATCGAAGGAGGCCAGAGCCTTGCTGAGGGGGATGGGTTCGTTACTCATGGGCTCATCCTGAGCCGTTTCGCATGGCCGGCGTGAGTGCTAGGAATTGCACATGGCGAAAGAATCCTCGCACGCGGTTCACACGGCGGGCGTACACCGGGTTGTCGTGATCGTGGACGAGAACTCGAACCCCTTCGAGCTCGGCTGTGCGACCGAGGTCTTCGGTCTGCGCAGACCGGAGATCGGCCGTGATCTCTACGACTTCAGACTCTGCTCCCCCCAGCCCCGCACCCTGATGCGGGACGGATTCTTCACGCTCACGGGAGTCGCCGATCTGGAAGCGGCCGACGCGGCGGACACCTTGATCGTCCCCAACCGCCCCGACGTCGAGGTGCCCCGCCGCCCCGCCGTGCTCGATGCCGTCCGACGGGCGCACGCGCGCGGTGCGCGCCTGGTCGGCTTCTGCAGCGGCGCCTTCACCCTGGCCGAGGCCGGGGTCCTCGACGGGCGCCGGGCCACCGCGCACTGGCAGTGGGCGGATTCCTTTCGGGCCCGCTTCCCTTCTGTCCACCTCGAATCAGACGTGCTGTTCGTGGACGACGGTGACATCCTCACCGCTGCGGGGAGCGCGGCCGCGCTCGATCTTGGGCTGCATGTGGTCCGCCGCGACTACGGCGCGGAGATCGCCAACTCTGTGAGTCGGCGACTGGTCTTCGCTGCGCACCGGGACGGCGGGCAGCGGCAGTTCGTGGAGCGCCCCATGCCCGACCTGCCTGACGAGTCCCTGGCGCCTGTCCTGGCCTGGGCCCAGGAACGGTTGGACTCGCCGCTCACGGTCTCCGACCTCGCGACGCGCGCGGCGGTCAGTCCGGCGACGCTGCATCGCCGCTTCCGGGCACAACTGGGAACGACGCCGTTGACGTGGCTCACGGGGGAACGACTCGGCTTGGCATGCCGGTTGATCGAGCGAGGTGAGTCCCGCTTCGAGATGGTCGCGCGCTGCAGCGGGCTTGGCACCGCTGCCAATTTGCGCACGCTGATGCGCCGCGAGAGGGGCATCACTCCTTCGGCATACAAGCGTCGGTTCGGGCCGGAGGTGAATTGACGGCGGGGCATCCTCTTCCCGCGAACCACGCGAATGAGCCTCAGCGTCGGCGGCGGCGAGTCTCGACTCCTTCGCAGACTGCCTCGGCGGCGGCTTCGGTACACCGGACGACGCGACTTCGTCATGGAGTGGCGCGACCACGAACTCTCCCTCCGGGCACTCGGGCGGACGAGACCGTACGCCGGCTGCGGCCGGCGCGCGGCCATCCGCTGAACAGGGCCGCCGTCCAGGCCGAGTTGGACGAGGCGGAGGCCGGTCGCGGTACGACCGTCCTCGACCGGCAGGCGCAGATCGTCGAAGAGCGGAAACCCGGCGGGCCACGGCTCCGCCGAACCGGGTCAGCGGCAGCGCGGTGACGTCTGTTCCAGCCGACGCCTGAGCTGTGGGTCCTGCAGGTGCCGCACCGCGTCCACCGCCGTCTCCCGCGCGTACCCGTCGGGATCCTCGTCGGCGAGGATCCGGGCCAACGCCGCGGCGGCACGCGGATCCTGATGCATCGCCAGTCCCCGGGCCGCCTCCGCCGCCGTGTCCGCGTCCGGGTCGTTGAGCCGGGCCGCCAGTGCCTCACGGATCTCGTGCGTATCGGCCTCGATGCCTGCCAGCGCCATCGTCGCCCAGTCCCTGACATGGGTGTCCGCGTCCCGGCTCAGCCTGATCACCGCCTCGACGCCCTCCGTATGGCCGCCCGGAACCAGCCCGCACAGCGCCAGCGCCACCCGGTGGCGTACCTCCGCGTCCGGATGCCCGGCATGCCGCAGGATCTCGGGCAGCGCGGCCGGGTCCCCGTGGTGCCCGAGACCGAGCACGGCCGCCTGGATCAGCTCCGGATCCCGCGCCTCCCGGGACAGCTCGCGCAGCAGCGGCAACGCCCACGCGGCGAACGGCCGCCGCGGGCCCGACCCGTCGGGCCCGGCGTCCTCGTCCGGCCCCGGACGCACGAACCCCAGCTGTGCCAGCACATCCGCCGCGAACGCCTGGCGCAGGGGATCGTCGCTCGCGCACCACGCGGCCGCCGCCTGGAAGGTCTCCTCGTCGCCCCGGCTCCACAGCGCCGACACCGACTCGACCCAGTCGTCCTGATCGGGATCCCCGCAGCGCAGGGCCCGTTCGGCCAGCTCCGCGTACGGCGTCGTCATCCCCAGCTCGCCTTCCAGCAGTGTCGCGATCGCACCGTGGCCGGTCTGCCGCTCAGAGCCGGCCGCCGGGCTGCCGCCCCGCAGCAGCTCGACGACGACGGTCACCCCGCCGTCCTCCTCGACCCGGCGCGTGAAGATCTCGTACTCCTCGCTGTCCCCCACCGCGTACGCCCGCAGCAGCCCCTCCCGCAGCTCCCGCTCCACATCCCGTACGAGCCACCGCCTGGCCTCACTCAGCGCTGCCTCCGTCGCGCCGGCGCCGTTCCGCAGCAGGGCCCGCACCGTCGAAGGGGAGCCGCGCCGGGCGGCGAGCACCAGTGGCGGCTCGCCGCTCGGGCCCGGCAGATCGGGGTCGGCGCCGTACTCCAGCAACACCTCCACCGTCCCGGCGTGCCCCTGCTCCACCGCCCAGACCATGGCCGTGAAGCCGTACGCCTCCGGAAGATCGGGCCTGGCGCCCGCGGCGAGCAGCGCCCGCACCACCTCGGTGTGTCCGCCGACCGCGGCCCCGCACAGCGGCAGGTCCCCGGCATCGGGGCCGCCCGCGCGCTCGGGCGCGGCTCCCGCGGCCAGCAGCAGCCGCACGATGCCCACCTCGTCGCTCACCGCCGCCAGATAGAGCGGCGTCTGCCCGTCCTCGTCGGTCACATCGGCGGGGATCCCGGCCCTCAGCAGCCCTACGACAGCGTCGTCCGCGCCGCCGTGCACCGCCTCGAACAGCTCGCGGGCGCTCGCTGTCGGCTCTTTCGTCATGGTTCGACCCTACGGAAGATCGGTCAGGTGTCGCATTCCAGAATCGCGCGGCACAGCCCGCAGCGGACCCGCGCCCGCCCCCTCACGGCAACCCGGATGCGCTGATGGCAGGTGGGACAGGAGAAGGAGACGAGCAGTCCGTCAGCCCCGCGTTCGAAGGCGTACGCGGACGATCCGGCAGCCGCGTGGGCGGAGCCCGGGTGCTCCCGGGCGTGGCGCCGGTCCTTGGCGTAGCGATGGCGGCCCGTCCAGCCCGCGGTCGTCAGCGGTGGCTGCTGCGCGTCGCGCAGTGCCTGGGTCCGGCCCTTGGTGTAGGCGGTGTACCCCTGCGGGCTGGTGAACCAGGGGGAGGGGTCCTCGTCGAAGGCGATCGCCCGCTTGGCGAGGACGTAGCCGAACTCCTCCGGGGTGAGGTAGCCGAGCTTCTGGCTGGAGACGCTGTCCTCCCGGAACGCGTCGAGGAGCAGCCAGCCGGCGCCGAGATACGTGGTCGCGGTGTCGGTGAGGATCTCGTTGTCGCGGGTGCCCGGGAAGGACAGGTCGAGCCGGTGCAGCAGCACATGCATGATCTCGTGGGCGAGGGCCGCCCCGATGTCCCTGCGGTGGGTGCGGAAGCGGTCGTTGAGCTCGATGAAGTACTCCGGTCCCGCGGCGAGTTCGACGCTGGCGGCATGCTGCATCTCGCGGAAACTCACGATCATCCGGGCGTCCGGCAGCCGCAGATGCTGTACCAGGGCGCGGGCGACGCGCTGCGCGCCGAGATGCAGATCGTCCTGGTCGGAGAAGGCGACATCGGCCGGGACGACGCTCGGGGCGTAGGAGAGCACGGTCTGTGGCGAGAGGCGCCTGTAGAGCGCGGTGATCGCCGCACGCACGGTGTCGAGGTGCGGAAAGCCGTGTACGACCTCGCTGCCGTTCGCCACCACGTCCCGTAACCCCCCATGCACGTCGGTCGGCCCGAATCAACTGTACGGGGAGGAGACGGCGAATCCCCGCTGGTGACAGTGGCCGAAAACTGCTCCTTGTGGCCTGGTGATCCACTCTTCATAATCCGGATCACGCTTGTCCGGCCCATGTCAGCGCGCGCGATGCTGCGGCGGATTCCGGCGCGGGCGTAAGTCTCAACCCCCCACGAAAGGCACTCCGTTGAAGAATCAGCTTGTGCGTGTGCTCCAGAGATGCGCCGCAGCCGGCGCCGTCCTCCTCGCGGCGATCAGCCTTCAGCCCACCTCGGCCTCGGCCGCCACGCCGCCCGTCGTCGGCGGAACCCGCGCCGCTCAGGGCGAATTCCCGTTCATGGTCCGCCTCTCCATGGGCTGTGGCGGCGCGCTGTACGCCAAGAACATCGTGCTGACCGCCGCCCACTGTGTGAACGGCTCCGGCAACAACACCAGCATCACCGCGACCGCGGGCGTCGTGGACCTGCAGAGCTCCAGCGCCATCAAGGTGAAGTCGACCAAGGTCCTGCAGGCGCCCGGCTACAACGGCACCGGCAAGGACTGGGCGCTGATCAAGCTCGCCAAGAACATCGACCTCCCCACCCTGAAGATCGCCGACACGAAGGCCTACGACAAGGGCACCTTCACGGTCGCCGGCTGGGGCGCGGCCACCGAGGGCGGCGGCCAGCAGCGCTACCTCCGCAAGGCCCAGGTCCCCTTCGTCTCCGACGCCAGCTGCAAGCAGGCTTACCCCGAGCTCGTGTCCGGCGAAGAGATCTGCGCCGGGTTGCAGCAGGGCGGCGTGGACACCTGCCAGGGTGACTCCGGCGGCCCGATGTTCCGCAAGGACAACAACAACGCGTGGATCCAGGTCGGCATCGTGAGCTGGGGCGAGGGCTGCGCACGGCCCAACTTCCCGGGTGTCTACACCGAGGTGTCCACCTTCGCAGCCGCCATCAAGTCCGCGGCGGCAGGCCTCTAGCACTTCGAGCGGTACGCACAAAGGGCCGGTCCTTCATGCGGGGCCGGCCCTCTCCCGTGCGTACCGCCGGGAGAACCCGTGCGTACCGCTCAGGAGAAGTGGACGAACCGGTCGCCCGAGCCCTCCAGCTCCAGCACCCACACCTCGTTCGTGCCCACGCGCAGCACCGGCCCGGGAACGTACAGCGTGTGCTGCGGTCCCGCCGACCAGTAGCGGCCGAGACCGAAGCCGTTCACCCACACGAAACCCCGTGTCCAGCCCGGCAGTTCCAGCGAGGCGTCGCCGGGTTCGCCCACCTCGAACGGGGCCCGGTACAGACCCGTCGCCCCGTCCTGCGCCGACTCGCGGAACGGCACTTTCCCGACCGCGCCCGCCTCCTCGAAGGCATCCAGCCGCAGCCCCCGCGCCCGTACACCGTGCAGATACTGCCGCTCGTGCAGTACGCCGCCGGAGATGCCCTTCGGCTCGCCCGTCCGCGGCCCGTAGTTGACGCGCCCCAGCGACTCCACCCACAGCTCCACCGCGGCGGGACCGGCCACCGGTTCCTCGAGCGCGGCGTCCTCGTCGCTCAGCACCCCGGCCCGCATCCCGTCGACGTACACGACGGCCCGGTCCCGCAGACCGGACACGCGCAGCGGATACGGCTGCCGCGGGCCCGGAACACCGACCCGGTAGCGGACCAGACCCCGGTCCACGCCAAGTTCCTCGAAGGTGGGTGGAACAGGCCCCTCCGACTCCTCGTCGCCGAGCGTCTCCAGTACCTCGTCGAGCGGTGCCCATTCGGCGAGCTCCGCCCGCACCGGCGCGCCCAGAACGGCGGGCGCCGGCGGCAGGTCCGGCAGCGGACCCTCCTGGTACAGCGCGAGCACGTCACGGAACAGCCGGAACTTCTCCGTCGGCCGCCCGTACTCGTCGATCGGCGCGTCGTAGTCGTACGACGTGACGTCCGGCCGGAACCCGCCCATGTGCAGGGCGCCGCCCGCCCGGTTGGCACCCGCCCAGCCGGCGAAGTTCGTGCCGCCGTGCGCCATGTAGACATTGACCGAGGCGCCGCACTCCAGGATCTCGCGCAGCGCAGCCGCGGCATCCCCCGGATCCCGTACGACATGGTCCCCGCCCCAGTGGTCGAACCAGCCGCACCAGAACTCCATGCACATCAGCGGCCCCCGCGGCCGATGGCGGCGCAGCGTCGCGAAGCACTCACGGGCCCCCGACCCGAAGTTCACCGTCGCCAGCACCCCGGGCACCGAGCCGCCGGTGAGCATATGGTCCTCGGGTCCGTCGGAGGTGAACAGCGGCACGGTCACCCCGCAGCCCCACAGCAGTTCCACGAGATGGCGCAGATAGCCCTGGTCACAGCCGTAGCTGCCGTACTCGTTCTCGACCTGCACCATGATCACCGGACCGCCGTGCCCGATCTGCCGCTCCACCACCTGCGGCAGCAGCCGGGTGAACCACCGTTCCACATGCCCCAGGTACTCGGCGTCGTCCGTGCGCACCCGCCGTCCCAGCCGTCCGGTCAGCCAGTACGGCAGCCCGCCGTTCTCCCACTCGGCGCAGATGTACGGCCCCGGCCGCACGATCGCACACAGGCCCGCCGCCCGCGCGGCGTCCAGGAACCGGCCCAGCGCGTCGGCGTCCGCGTACCGGCCGGGCTCCGGCTCATGCAGATTCCACGGGACGTATGTCTCGACGCAGTTGAGGCCCATGGCGCGCAGCATGGCCAGCCGGTGCTCCCACTGCGCCTCGTGCACCCGGAAGTAGTGCAGCGCTCCCGACAGCAGCCGCACGGGCCGCCCGTCCACCAGGAAGTCCGCATCACTCACAGTGAAATCAGCCACCGTCCCGCCCCTCGCTCGGCCTCGTACCGCGGCCAACCATCGCCCCCTGGCGGCGGGCCGGTCCATGGACAAAGATCGGCGCTGTTTGGACGCAACGCCGGCACCCGGAGCCCAGGGAGAGGACAGAGGCGGATGTACCACACCTGGATGCGCTATTTCACCCCGAGCCCCGTCCATCACCGCCTCGGTCTGGCCTGTCTCGGCGTCGGCCTCCAGCACGGCGTCCTGCCCACCGTCGGACCCCGTACCCTCGACCACCATGTCGCCGTCGTGATCAGCGCCGGCAGCGGCTGGTTCCGGGGCCCCGACGGACGGCGCGCCACCGTGACCGCGCCCGCCCTGATCTGGCTCACGCCCGGCGTTCCGCACCACTACGGTCCCGATCCGGCAGGCGGCTGGGACGAGGGCTTCGTCGACTTCACCGGGCCCGCGACCGCCACCTACACCGAGCTCGGCTACATCGAGCCGGACCGGCCCGTCGTCCCGCTCGCCGACGCGGCCGGGGCCCGCGCCGCCGTCGGCCGTATCGCCCGCGCCGCACACCGCGGCAACCCGCTCCTCGAGGTCGAGACGGGCGCCGCTGTCCATGAACTCCTGGTCGCGCTGCGCCGCGCCCGCGCCGACACCAACGCCGAGGGCGACCCGGTGCTCACCGCACTGGCCCGCGACGCCTTCCAGTCGCTGTCCGTCGCCGAACACGCCGCGCGGCACGGGATGACCCCCGCCGAACTGCGCGCCGCCGTTCGCCGCGGCGCGGGCCGCAGCCCCAAGGAGTACCTGCTCGGCATCCGCCTCGGCCGTGCGAAGGAACTGCTCGTGGCCACCGAGCTGCCCGTCGCCGCCGTCGCCCGCCGCGTCGGCTACGAGGACCCGGCGTACTTCTCCCGGCTGTTCACCCGTCGCGTCGGCATCGCGCCCGTCCGCTTCCGTGAGCAGCAGGGCCGCACCGTCCCCGGCGGCTGGAGCAACCGGATCCCGGACCCCGACCACCCCCCGACGATCACCACGGGATCGACGTAAGCTCGTCGACCATGACCACGAGTGACATCGACGATGCCGTACGCGCCGAACTGAACAGCCTGCGCGAGAGCATCGACAACATCGACGCGGCGGTCGTCCATATGCTCGCCGAGCGTTTCAAGTGCACCCAGCAGGTCGGCCACCTCAAGGCGCGGCACAATCTGCCGCCCGCCGACCCGGCCCGCGAGGCCCGCCAGATCGAGCGGCTGCGGCAGCTCGCGGAGAGCGCCAAACTGGATCCGGCGTTCGCCGAGAAGCTGCTGAACTTCATCATCGCCGAGGTCATCCGGCACCACGAGACGATCGCCCGCTCCTGACCGCTCGCCCCTGTGTACTTCGTACGGGGGAAAGCGCCGCACACTGCTGGAAAGTGCCGCACGCTACTCGTAGCGTGGGTGCTATGACCACAAGAGTGCCGATCCGCCAGCTTCAGCAGCACGCGAGCGAACTCATCGAGAGGGTCGTGGCCGGGGAGCGCGTGGAGATCACGCGCAACGGCAGGCTCGTTGCGGTGCTCGCCCCGCCGGACCCGGAGCAGCGGGTGATGGAGGACCTCGTCCGCACGGGCACCGTCGACCCGGAGAACGCGGAATCCGCCCGCGGGCTCGGCGACTGGCAGCCACTGGCCGCCCGTCCCGGTCCGCCCGCCCGGCTCTCCGAGGTCCTGCTGGCAATGCGAGAGGAAGAGGAGCGTTGATCTACCTCGATTCCTGCGCGCTGCTGAAGCTGCTCCTCCCCGAGCCCGAGACGGACGCGCTGCGCACCTTTCTGGCCGCACGCGCCGCGGAAGGCCATGTCACCGCCGCACTTACCCAGACCGAGGTGGCCCGCACACTCGTACGCGCAGGGGCGGACCCCGAAGTGGGGGACGCCGCCGAGGAGATGCTCGACCGCGTACTGCGCATCCGTCTCACCGACCCGATCCTGCGCGCGGCCGGCCAGTTCCCGCAGCGCCACTTGCGCAGCCTCGACGCGATCCACCTCGTGTGTGCCGAACACCTCGAACAGGCGCTGACCGCGTTCGTCACCTACGACAAGCGGCTGGCCGCGGCGGCCACCGAGCGGGACCTGCCGGTCGAGGCCCCCGGCGCGTAGAAGCGCGTGCGCTGACAGCAGAACCCCCACCCCGTGTGCGGACCAGGACCCATCGGGCAGCATTGCCCTCATGCCCGTACTGACGCGCGACGAAGCGCAGACCCGAGCCCAGCTCCTCGACGTCCACCGGTACACGATCGACCTCGATCTCACCACCGGCGTGGGAGTCCCCCCGGCGGAGCCCGGGGAAGAGACCTTCACTTCCCGCACCGTCATTCACTTCACCGCGCGCGCGGCCGGGGACACCTTCGTCGAACTCAAGCCCGCCGTGCTGCGCGCCGTCACCCTCGACGGGCAGCCGCTCGACCCCGGGAAACTGACCGAGAACCGGCTCGCGCTCACCGGTCTCACCGCGGGGGAGCACGAGCTGCGCGTCGAGGCGGACATGCGCTACTCCCGCACCGGCGAAGGGATGCACCGCTTCACCGACCCCACCGACGGTGAGGCGTACGTCTACACCCAGCTGTTCATGGAGGACGTCCAGCGCGTCTTCGCCGCCTTCGACCAGCCCGACCTCAAGGCCGTTTTCGAGCTGTCCGTCACCGCGCCCGAAGGCTGGAGCGTGCTCGGCAACGGCATCGCCACCCAGACCGCCCCGGGCCGCTGGACCTGCGCGGCAACGCCGCCCCTCGCCACCTACTTCGTCGCCGTCGCCGCCGGCCCCTGGCACTCCGTGCGCAGCGAGCACGCCGGACTGCCCTTCGGCATCCACTGCCGCCGCTCGCTGGCGCCGTACCTCGACGCGGACGCCGAGGAGATCCTCGAGATCACACGCCAGTGCTACGACCGGTACCACGAGAAGTTCGAGGAGCCGTACCCCTTCGACTCGTACGACCAGGCCTTCGTGCCCGAGTTCAACGCCGGCGCGATGGAGAATCCCGGCCTGGTCACCTTCCGCGACGAGTTCATCTACCGCTCCGCCGTCACCGACACCGAGCGGCAGACCCGCGCCATGGTCATCGCCCACGAGATGGCGCACATGTGGTTCGGCGACCTCGTCACCCTGAAGTGGTGGGACGACATCTGGCTGAACGAGTCCTTCGCCGAGTACATGGGCTACCAGACCCTCACCGAGGCCACCCGCTTCACCGACACCTGGGTGGACTTCGGCATCGGCCGCAAGTCCTGGGGTTACGACGCCGACCAGCGGCCCTCCACCCACCCGGTCGCTCCCGACCCGGACGCCGTCCCCGACACCGCGTCCGCGATGCTCAACTTCGACGGCATCTCCTATGCCAAAGGCGCCTCGGCGCTGCGCCAGCTGGTGGCCTGGCTGGGCGAGAAGGACTTCCTCGCCGGTATCAACACCCACTTCGCCCGGCACAAGTTCTCCAACGCCACCCTCGCCGACTTCATCGACTCACTGGCCCACGCCACCGACCGCGATGTGCACGGCTGGGCCGAGTCCTGGCTGCGTACGACCGGCGTCGACACCCTCACCCCGGCGATCGCCGAGTCCGAGGGCGGCTGGTCGCTGACCGTCGCGCGCGACGGCAGCCGCCCGCACCGCATCGCCGTGGGCACGTACGACGCCGACCCGGTGGACGCGGGCCGGCTCGTGCTGCGCGACCGCATCGAACTGGACATCCCGCAGAGCCGGAACGGCGCCCACCCGGGCCGCCGCCCGGCCCTCGTCGTCCTCAACGACGGCGACCTCAGCTACGCCAAGGTCCGCCTGGACGCCGCCTCCTGGGACACGGCCGTACGGTCCCTCTCCGGCATCCCGGACCCGCTGACCCGCACCGTCGTCTGGAACGCCGCACGCGACATGGTCCGCGACGGCGAACTCGCCCCCACCGCCTATCTGGAGGCGGCCCGCGCCCACCTACCGCGCGAGTCGGACCTCGCGGTCGTCCAGGGCATCCTCGCCTTCGCCGCGACGCAGCTCGCCGACCGCTACCTCCCCGCCGGGGACCGGCCCGCCGCACTCGCCGCACTCAGGGACATCTGCCGCGCGCTGATGCGCCGCACCGAGGACGGCAGCGACCCGGGCCTGCGCCTCACCGGCGTACGTCACTTCATCGACGCCGCCGCGCAGCCGGAGACGCTTCAGGAATGGCTCGGCGACGGCAGCGTGTCCGGCGGCCCGGAGCTCGACCCGGAGCTGCGCTGGCGCATCCTGTACCGCCTCGCCGTCCTCGGCGCGACCGACACCACCGGCATCGACGCGGAACTGGACCGGGACCCCAGCGCCACCGGCCAGGAAGGCGCGGCCCGCTGCCGAGCCGCGCTGCCCACCCCGGAGGCGAAGGCGGCCGCCTGGGATCGTCTGTTCACCTCCGACACCCTCTCCAACTACCTCTTCACCGCCACCGCCCAGGGCTTCTGGCAGCCCGAACAGGCGGATCTGGTACGCGAGTACGTGCCCCGCTACTACCAGGACTCGGTCGGGCTCGCCGCCCGCCGCGGCCCCGCCATAGCGGAAGCAGCGGGCCGCTACGCCTTCCCGCTGCACGCCGTGGACGCGGAGACGCTGCGACTGGGTGAGGAGTGTCTGCGCGACGCGGAGATGATCCCTGCCCTGCGCCGCAAGCTTGTCGACCAACTCGACGATTTGCGCCGGGCGTTGGCGGTACGCGGCGAGTAGCCGGTGCGTCCGGGGCTGCGCCCCCGGACACCCTCCGGCGTGTCCTCGACCGCCGGACGGGCTGAGATCCAGCCCGTCCGGCGGAACCGGAACCCCGCCTGCCACATACCAGCGACCCCCACCCCCAACTCCCGCCTTTCCCACCGCAGTACCACTTTCGGGTCCGGATCGTTGAGCTCAGCGGACACCCCACGGGATAGCCCGTACACCCTGGGTTGTGCCACGTCCACGCTCCCCGAAGGACCCCGTATGAGTACGCCGCAGCCCGACCCGGCCCTCGCCGGAGGCACCGCAGGACCCGACGCCCTGCGGCCGCTGCTCGCCGTCGTGCTCGAGGCACTCCACGACGGCGCGGCGGAACGCGGCGGACCGCTCCCGGCAGGCGGCCCCGAGGCCGTGGCCGCACGGGTGCGCGAGGCCGCCGAGCCGCTGCTCCCCGAGCGCGGCACCGGAGCCGAAGAGGCCCTTCGCAGCCTCGTCCACGCCCTCGCCCAAGGCGCGGCCGACCCGGCGGACCCGCTGTGCGCCGCCCATCTGCACACCCCGCCGCTCGCGCTCGCCGTGGCCGCCGACCTCGCCGTATCCGCGCTCAACCCCTCCATGGACTCCTGGGACCAGGCACCGGCGGCCTCCGAGCTGGAAGCCGCCGTCACCCGCACCCTCGCCGCCGAGGTCTACCCGAGCGGGACCGACCCCGACGCCCTGGTCACCACGGGCGGCACCGAGTCCAACCAGCTCGCGCTGCTGCTGGCCCGCGAACGCCACGGCGCCGTCCAGGTCGTCTGCGGTGCCGGCACCCACCACTCCGTACACCGCGCCGCCTGGCTGCTGGGCCTGCCCGAGCCGGTGACCGTCCCCACACCCTCCGGCACCCTCGACCCGGCCGCCCTGGACGACGCCCTCACCGGTCTGTCCGGCCCGATCCTCGTAGCCGCCACCGCGGGAACCACCGACACCGGGCGCATCGATCCGCTGCCCGAGATCGCCGGCCTCTGCGAGCGGCACGGCGCCGAGCTCCATGTCGACGCCGCCTACGGCGGACCGCTGCTCTTCAGCGCGGACCGCCGCTCCCTGCTGAACGGCATCGACCGCGCCCACTCCGTCACCGTCGATCTCCACAAGATGGGCTGGCAGCCGGTCGCCGCAGGCCTGCTCGCCGTACCGGACCGATCCCGCCTCGCCCCGCTCGGCCACACCGCCGACTACCTCAACGCCGACGACGACACCGAATCGGGCCTGCCCGATCTGCTGGGCCGCTCCCTGCGTACGACACGACGCCCCGACATCCTCAAGATCGCCGTCACCCTCAGAGCGCTCGGCCGCACCGGCCTCGGCGCACTCGTCGACCGCACCTGCGCCGCCGCCCACCAGTTCGCCGATCTCATCGAGCAGACCCCCGCTCTCGAGCTGTACGAGCGGCCCACGCTCTCCACCGTCCTGTTCCGACCGGTCGCGGCCACCGACGAACGGACCGCCCGCATCCGCCGCACGCTCCTCGCCGAAGGCCGCGCCGTCCTCGGCCGGGCCCGCACGAAGGACCGCCTCTGGCTCAAGGCCACCCTCCTCAACCCCCACGCCACCCCCGGTGACCTGGCAGCTCTGATCCAGGAAGTCCTGACCGAACTCGTGGAAGGCAGCACCCCCCGATGACCGGCACCCCCCTCACCGAACTCGATCAGCCCCGCGATCTCGTGGGCATCGGCATCGGCCCGTTCAACCTTTCCCTCGCCGCGCTCGCCGACCGCGTCCCCGGTGGTATCGCCGCCACCTTCTACGAGCAGCGGCCCGCCTTCCACTGGCATCCCGGACTGCTGATCGAGGGCGCGACGCTCCAAGTCCCCTTCCTCGCCGACCTGGTGACCCTCGCCGACCCGGCCAGCCCCTGGACGTTCCTCAACTACCTGCGCGACCGGGACCGGCTCTTCCCCTTCTACTTCGCCGAGCGGTTCCACATCCAGCGCGCCGAGTACGACGCCTACTGCCGCTGGGTCAGCGATCACCTCCCGAGCCTGCACTTCGGCCACCAGGTCGACGCCGTCCGCTGGAACCCCGAACGCGCCCTCTTCGAGGTCGACTTCACCCAGCTCGACGCCGACGGCGGGGCGGAGGCGCTGGGCCGCGCGTACAGCCGGCACATCGCACTCGGCGTCGGCACCGAGCCCTACATCCCCGAACCGCTCAAACCGCTCGCGGAAGCCCCCGCCGTCCCGGTCATCCACTCGGCGGACTACCTCGAGCACCGCGAACGGCTGCTGGCCGCCGAACACATCACGATCATCGGCTCCGGACAGTCGGGCGCCGAGGTCTTCCTCGATCTGCTGCGGGCCAGGCCCGAGGGGACCGAGAAGCTCCACTGGCTGGCCCGTTCCGAGGCGTTCGCGCCGATGGAGTACTCCAAGCTCGGCCTGGAGCACTTCACACCCGACTACACCCGCTACTTCCACGCCCTGCCCGAGCCGACCCGCGACGCGCTCGTCCCGCGCCAGTGGCAGCTCCACAAAGGCATCGACGCCGACACCATCGCCGCGATCCACGACGAGCTCTACCGCCGCACCCTGCACGGCGGCTGGCCCGACGCCGTCCTCACGCCGGGCGTCTGCGTACGCACCGCGGGCCGCGTCGCCACCACCAAGGTCGAACTGCACCTCGAACACGCCCAGCAGGGCACCCGCTCCCGCCTCACCACCGACGCCGTGGTCCTCGCCACCGGCTACCGCGAGCGCCCGCTCGACCGGATGCTCGCCGGCCTCGATCCGTATGTGCGCCGCGACGCGGCGGGCCGGCCGCATATCGACGACCAGTTCCGGCTGGTCCTCGACGGCTCGGTCACCGGCTCCGCATACGTACAGAACGCCGAACGGCACACGCACGGCGTCGGCGCTCCCGACCTCGGCCTCGCAGCCTGGCGCAGTGCGAGCATCCTCAACTCCCTCACCGGCAAGGAGCCCTACCCGCTGCCGCGCCGCACCGCCTTCACCAGCTTCGGCCTGGAACGGCGCGAGGCGCCCGGCATCCCCGCACCGGCGCCGGAGCTGACGCCCCTCATCCGGGGAAACTGAACGCCTCGCGACGAGAGGGCTAGAAGACGGGCGTGCCGTCCCTGGTCAGCTTCCAGCCCGCGGTCGCGAACTGCGTTGGGTCGACCGTGCCCTTCGCCTTCACCCAGTTGATGATCGTGTTCCGGATCTCCTCCGAATTCGCCCACAGCTGCTGGGACTTGGCCACATGCGGGAAGTTCCCGCCGCCGCTGGCACGGTAGTTGTTGACGGCCAGCACGAACTGCGCCGCGGCGTCGATCGGCTTGCCGTCGAAGGACAGATTCGCGATCCGCGAACCCGCGGGCCTGGCGATGTCGATCTCGTACGTCAGACCCGAGACGGCGTCGTAGTTGTAGTCCGGAGTGTTGTCGGCGTTGGTCAGCTTGGAGGTGTCGACAGGACCGCCGGCCGGAGTCTGCACGTAGTACCGCGCCGAGAACTCCAGATAATCCTTGAGCTGCCCGCCGGTCAGCAGCCGCGCCTCCAGGGTGTTCTCGAAGACGTAGAGCCCGGCCGCGTCCCTGATGGTCACCTGGCCGGCCGGGATCGCCGCGGTACGGGAGAAGCAGGAAGCCTGCGAGAGGACGGGCAGCGCCGCGTACTGGCCGCCGGCCAGCGCCGCCTTCACCGTCTCCGCCTGGACGTGATTGATCAGATCGATGATCGGCTCGTCCTTCCACGGCGCGTCGGCCGTGGTCATGGCGGTGGTGGAGGTACCGATGACCTGGTTGACGTACGCGACGACCTTCTTGTGCTCGTCGCCGAGCAGCCCGGTGATCTTCGGGTCCTCGTCGGCCGTGTTGGAGTTGAGGACCTGGGCGCCGACCTTCTCGACCGTCCAGCGGCCCTTCTCCCATACGAGGTCGAAGTCGAACAGCGTGAGCCGCTGACCCCACTTCAGCGGCTCGGAGAGCACGACCTTCTGGCCGGTCTCCTTGTTGGCGACGAAGTACTCGGCGATCTCGGTGTGCGCGTGGCCGACGAGTATCGCGTCAATACCGGGCACCTGCTCCGCCACCAGACCGGCGGCGTTCTCGATGTACGGGAGCTGGTCACCGTAGGAGGAAGTGCCGCTGGAGCCCGAGTGGGCGGAGACGATCACTACGTCCGCGCCCAGGGAGCGCAGCTTCGGCACCCACTTCGCGGCCTGCTCCTCCAGGCCGGGGAACGTCATCTTCCCCTGCACATTGGCCTTGTCCCAGATGGCGATGCCGGGGTTGGTGAGGCCGAGGACGGCGACCTTCACATCGCGGCCGCACGGGGTACGCAGCCGGTGCATGCTGTACGGGCGGAAGGCCGGCCGGAGCGTCTTGGCGTCCAGCGCATTCGCACCGAGCAGGGGGAAGTCGCACTGCTCCTCGAACTTGCGCAGCACGGGAATGCCGTAGTTGAACTCGTGATTGCCGAGCGCCGCGGCGTCGTAGCCGATGGCGTTCATGGCCTGCGCCATGGGGTGCACGGGACCATGCTTGGCCGTGATCGGGTCGACCTTGGCGTAGTAGTACGAGAGCTGGGTGCCCTGGATGGTGTCACCGGCGTCGATGAGGAGCGTGTTGCGCCGGCCCTTCTCCTTGCGGATCTTCTCCACGAGCGTCGATATCTTCGCCAGGCCCACGTCGTTGTGGGTCTTGTCGTCGAACTCCCTGTCCGTGAAGTAGTCCCAGTTGAAGACATTTCCGTGCAGGTCAGTGGTGCCCATGACGGTGAAGGAGTACCGCTTCGGCGAATGTCCTTGGCCGTGGCTCTGTTCGGCGGCCCCGGCGGGCAGGGCGGTGGCGCCCGCGATGGCCACGCCGGCGCCGGCGGCGGCCGACCGCTCCAGGAACGTCCTACGGTTCAGCGGCATTTCGTCTCCCTCGTTTCGGTACACAACGCGCGTAGATTCTGGCCCAGGAGCGGTATCCGGCAACACCCCTCGAGGGTTTCGATCTGGTGTCCGCCGGTTGTCCCGCGCGGGATGCGAGAGTGTTCATGACGTTCCGGCACGACCACGACGTACGAGGGAGTCTCCCGTGACCACCGACGCACCCAACACCGCCGCGCCGTACGGCACACCGGAGACGCCGCGGGTCGCCGTGCGCGGCGAGGCACGCCTGGAGTTCGACCCGGAGATCGCCAGGATCGGCGTCGCGGTCAGCGCGCGCGGCACCGACCGGCGCAGCGCGCTGGAGGACCTCACCCGCCGCAACTCCGCCGTCCTGGACCTGATCAAGTCCTACGGCGAATCGGTGGAGAAGCTGGAGACCGGCGCCTTCTCGATCACTCCGGAGCTCACGCGGCACGGCCGCGGCGAACGCGTCCGCGCCTACTACGGCCGTGTCCACATCACCGCCGAGCTCAGCGACTTCACCGCGCTCGGCGAGCTCACCACGCGCCTCGCGGATCTCGAGCTGACCCGGGTGGACGGCCCCTGGTGGGCCCTGCGCCCGGACTCGCCGGCCCATGGTGAGGCCCGCCGCCAGGCGGTGAAGGAGGCCGTCCAGCGGGCCCGCGAGTATGCCGAGGCCCTGGGTGCGCGGCTGGCCGCACTGGTCGAGCTGGCCGACCTCGGCGCGGAGAACGCCGTCGCGTACGGAATGCCTGCGGCACCAGGCATGCGCATGGCCGCGTACGGCGCGGCCGACAGCGCGGAGATGGCCCCGGCCCTCGATCTGGAGCCGCAGCGCCAGACCGTGTACGCCCAGGTCAACGCCCGCTTTACGATGACGCCGCCGCAGCTGTAGCGGGGCGTGCCCCGGAGTGCGCTCCGGCGATAGGAAATGCTCATCGGAGCACCCCCGCGCACAATTCAACACTTGTCAATAAGGCTTCACGTAAAGGTTGTTGAGTAGTCATGCGCGGCCAATTCTCTACCGGCCGGTAAGCCCTAGGCTCGAATCATGCGCCGAGCAAAGATCGTCTGTACTCTTGGGCCCGCCACCGACACATACGACCAGATCAAGGCACTGGTCGAAGCCGGAATGGACGTCGCCCGCTTCAACCTCAGCCACGGCACCTACGCCGAGCACGAGGAGCGCTACCAGCGCGTACGAAAAGCCTCCGACGAATTGGGCCGCAGCGTCGGCGTCCTCGCCGACCTTCAAGGTCCGAAGATCCGTCTCGGACGCTTCCGTGAAGGACCCGTACTGCTTGAACGCGGCGATGAATTCACCATCACGGTCGAGGAGATGGAAGGCGACCGCCGGATCTGCGGCACCACCTACCAGGGCCTCGCCGGCGATGTCACCACCGGAGAGCGCATCCTCGTCGACGACGGCAAGGTCGCCCTCGAAGTGACCGCGGTCGACGGCCCCCGGGTCCACACCACCGTCGTCGAAGGCGGCATGATCTCCGACCACAAGGGACTCAACCTCCCCGGTGTGGCCGTCTCCGTGCCCGCGCTCTCCGAGAAGGACATCGAAGACCTCCGCTGGGCCCTGCGCATCGGTGCCGACATCATCGCCCTCTCCTTCGTACGCAGCGGACGCGACATCCGGGACGTGCACCGCGTCATGGCGGAGGAGGGCCGCCACCTTCCCGTGATCGCCAAGGTCGAGAAGCCCCAGGCCGTCGAGAACATCGACGACATCGTGGCCGCTTTCGACGGCATCATGGTCGCCCGCGGCGATCTCGGTGTGGAAATGCCGCTCGAGCAGGTCCCCATCGTCCAGAAGCGCGCCATCAAGCTCGCCAAGCGCAATGCCAAGCCGGTCATCGTCGCGACCCAGATGCTCGACTCGATGATCGACAACTCCCGCCCCACCCGCGCCGAGGCGTCCGACGTCGCCAATGCCGTCATCGACGGCACCGATGCCGTGATGCTGTCGGGCGAGACGAGCGTCGGGAAGTACCCCGTCGAGACGGTGAAGACGATGAGCCGCATCGTCGAGGCGGCCGAGGAGGATGTCCTCGCCAAGGGCCTGCCGCCGCTGACCGAGCGCAACAAGCCCCGTACGCAGGGCGGCGCGGTGGCCCGTGCGGCAGCCGAGATGGGCGACTTCCTGGGCGCGAAGTTCCTGGTCGCCTTCACGCAGTCCGGTGACACCGTCAGGCGGCTCTCCCGCTACCGCTCGCCGATCCCGCTGCTGGCCTTCACGCCCGACGTGGCCACCCGCTCCCAGCTCAACCTCACCTGGGGTGTGGAGACCTTCCTCGGTCCGCACGTCGGCTCCACCGACGCCATGGTCGCCCAGGTCGACGAGGAACTGCTGAAGATCGGCCGCTGCGCGAAGGGCGACATCGTCGTCATCACGGCAGGCTCCCCGCCCGGAGTCGCGGGCTCCACGAACCTCGTGCGGGTACACCACATCGGCGAGGACGACAGCCCGAAGTAGGTGGTGGGGGACGCTGCTGTCGGGCCGGGGCGTCAGTACTTCGGCCCGATATGGGCGTCCATGAGCGCGACGGACGCACGCTTTGCCACGGAGATGTTCTGGGCCGCCCGACTACCGCGAGCCGACGTGCACTCGACTGCCGCGATCTCGAAGGAGGCCTCGCGTCGAAGGGAGGTTCACTGACGTGAGTGAAGATCCCCGAAAAGTTAGGTGACCTTGGAATTGAAGTAAAGGTGCCCCGGGTCGGACTCGAACCGACACTGTATGGGTTTTGAATCCATTGCCTGCTGCCAATTGGGCTACCGGGGCTCGCAGAATCAAAGGTTCCCCCCGACCTGCTGCAGCACCACCTTACCGCAGCTGGGTAGGCTCTTGGGGAGCTGTATATGCCCCGCACCGAGGAGTCCCGTGACCGCCCCCGACTCGCCCCAGCCCGCCCACGATGACGACAAGTCGCACGTCCCTCCGCTGACGACCCGCGTCGTGATCGCCGAGGACGAGGCGCTCATCCGGCTCGACCTCAAGGAGATGCTCGAGGAAGAGGGCTACGCGGTCGTCGGCGAGGCCGGTGACGGTCAGCGGGCCGTCGAGCTCGCCCGGGAGCACCGCCCCGACCTGGTCATCCTCGATGTGAAGATGCCCGTCCTGGACGGGATCTCCGCGGCCGAGCAGATCGCCGAGGAGTCCATCGCCCCCGTCCTGATGCTGACCGCGTTCTCGCAGCGCGACCTCGTGGAGCGGGCCCGGGACGCGGGAGCCATGGCGTATCTGGTGAAGCCGTTCAGCAAGAGTGACGTCGTGCCGGCGATCGAGATGGCGGTCTCCCGCTTCGCCGAACTGAAGGCGCTGGAGCAGGAGGTCGCGGACCTCTCCATGCGGCTGGAGACGCGGAAGCTGGTCGACCGCGCGAAGAGCATTCTGCAGACGCAGTACGGGCTGTCGGAGCCCGCGGCGTTCCGGTGGATCCAGAAGACCTCGATGGACCGGCGGCTGTCGATGCAGCAGGTCGCCGAGGCGGTCATCGAGGACGCCGAGGAGAAGAAGGCCGCGAAGGGCGAGTAGGGCATACGGAGAGGCCCGCACCCCGAGCTCGGGGGGCGGGGGGGCCCCGGGGGGGGCGGGGGGCGGCGGGCCCGGGGGCGGCATAAGTGGGG
>NZ_JBSFUK010000011.1:73250-185711 GCF_053591755.1 Streptomyces sp. NPDC002926 | reverse complement strand
GCCGCTGGCGGCGGGGGGGTACTTGGCGCCCGCCTGGCTTACGCGGCCGCCGTGGGGGTTGTCGGCCCTCCGGGGCGCCCCCCCCCCCGGGGGGGGGGGGCGGGCCTCTCCGTATGCGTACGGCTCAGTCCTCGCCGAGATACGTCTTGCGGACGTTCTCGTCGTGCAGCAGGTCCTGGCCGGTGCCCGTCAGCTTGATCTCGCCGACCTCCATCACATGGCCGTGGTCGGCCAGCGAGAGGGCGGCCTGGGCGTTCTGCTCGACGAGCAGGATGGTGGTGCCCTGGGACTTCAGCTCGACGATGGTCTCCATGATCTTCTGCATCATGATCGGGGAGAGACCCATCGACGGCTCGTCCAGCATCAGCAGCTTCGGCTGCGACATGAGCGCGCGGCCCATCGCCAGCATCTGCTGCTCGCCGCCCGAGAGCGTGCCGGACGCCTGCTTCCTGCGCTCTCCCAGGATGGGGAAGAGGTCGTAGGCGCGCTGGATGTCCCTTTCGATCCCCGCCTTGTCGGTGCGCAGGAACGCACCGAGCTGGAGGTTCTCGGCGATCGTCAGCCGCGGGAAGATGTGCCGTCCCTCGGGCGAGTGGGCCAGGCCCAGCGCGACGATCTTGTGGGCCGGAACGCCGCTCAGCGGCTTGCCGTCGAAGATGATCCGGCCGCCGGAGGGCTTGAGCAGCCCGGACAGCGTCCGCAGGGTGGTGGTCTTGCCCGCACCGTTGGTGCCGATGAGGGTGACGACCTGGCCGGCCTCGACGCTGAAGGAGATGCCCTTGACGGCTTCGATCTTGCCGTAGGCGACCCTGAGGTCTTCGACCTCGAGCAGAGCGGTCACTGGGTTTCCCCTTCCGTGCTGGTGGTGCTCTGTGCCTCGGCGGCCTCTACCTCGGCCGCCTCCGCCGCGCCCGGATCGCCCTCGAAGGGCGTGCCGAGGTAGGCGGCGATGACCCGCTCGTCGCCCTGGACGACCGAGGGCGTGCCCTCGACCAGCTTCTCGCCCTGGACCAGGCAGGCGACGCGGTCGCACAGATTGAAGATGAAGCGCATGTCGTGCTCGATGACGAGTACGGCGATGCCCTGGTCCCGGATGGCGAAGATGAGTTCTTCGGTGACCCGGGTCTCCTGCGGGTTCATTCCGGCGGTGGGCTCGTCGAGGAGCAGCAGTCCGGGCTCGCTGGCCAGGGCGCGTGCGATTTCGAGCTTGCGCTGCTCGCCGTAAGGGAGGTTGCGGGCGAGGTGATCGGCCTTGTGTGCCAGGCCGATGAACTCCAGCAGCTCCATTGCCCGCTCGTGCGAGGCGGCTTCGGCCCTCTTGAAGCCGGGGCCGCGCAGCAGGGCGGACCAGAGACCTTCCTTGGTCCGGGTGTGGCGTCCGACGAGGACGTTCTCCAGGACCGTCATATTGGCGAAGAGCCGGATGTTCTGGAAGGTCCGGGCGACGCCTGCCTTGGTGACGAGGTGGGGCTTGGGCGGCAGGACGGTGCCCTTGTAGGTGACCTTGCCCTCGGTGGGGATGTACAGACCGGTGAGGCAGTTGAAGAAGGTGGTCTTGCCCGCGCCGTTGGGACCGATGAGGCCGACGATCTCGCCGGCCCGGACCGTGAGGTCGACCGAGCGCACGGCGGTGAGGCCGCCGAAGCGCATGGTGACTCCGCTGGCGTCCAGCACGGTTTCGGTCGTGGTGTTCGTGGTGGTGGTCGTCATGTCTTTCACGCCCCCGCCTTGGCGATGCCGACGCCGGAGTCCGGAAGGCCCTTGTCGGGTACGTCGAGTTGGTCGGTCTCGTGGAATTCGAGCTGGGCGCGGCGGTTGGCGATGAGGCCTTCCGGACGGAAGCGCATCAGCAGGATCAGCGCGATACCGAAGCCGAGGAGCTGGTAGTCCTGGAGGAACTGCAGCTTCGCCGGGATCATGTAGAGCAGCGTGGCGCCGATGAGCGGTCCGCTGATGGTGCCCATGCCGCCGAGGATGACGGCTGCCAGCAGGAAGGCGGAGTTGGGCGGGACCGGTCCGGCGAACTGGTACATCTCGGGGACCACGGTGTGCTGGACGTGAGCCTGCACGGTGCCGGCGAGGCCGGCCAGGGTGGCGCCGAGGGCGAACGCGATGAGCTTGACCCGGAAGCCGTTGATGCCCATGGCGGTTGCCGCGGTCTCGTCCTCGCGGATGGCGACCCAGGCCCGGCCGATACGGGAGCTGCCCGCCCGGCTGAAGACCAGGATGACCAGGATCATCGCGAGCAGCATCAGCAGGTAGTAGTTGGCGTAGCTGCCGAGTTCGACGCCCAGGACCGTGTGGGGCTCGCCGAAGTTGAACCCGAAGAACACCAGGTCCGGGATGTTCGGGATGCCGTTGGGACCGTTGGTGATCTGCGGTCCCGATACGCCGTCGAGGTTGCCCACGGTGATACGGAAGATCTCACCGAAGCCGAGGGTGACGATGGCGAGGTAGTCGCCGCGCAGTCGCAGGGTCGGAGCGCCGATGACGACTCCGAAGATCAGCGAGACGGCGGCGCCGGTGAGGACGGCGGCCCAGAACGGGAACTGCACGTCGAACGCGGACGCCGTGGTCCCGGAGACGAGTGCGGCGGTGTAGGCGCCGACGCCGAGGAAGGCGACGTATCCGAGGTCGAGGAGACCGGCGAGACCGACGACGATGTTCAGGCCCAGGGCGACGGTCGCGAAGATGAGAATGTTGACCGCGATGAGCGTGTACGTGTCGGTGTTCTGCGTGAACGGGAACGCCGCGGCCGAGACGAATGCGGCGATGAGCGTCACCTGGCGGTACTTGGCGGTGAGCCCTGAGAGCCGTCCGACGAGGCCTGCCTTGAAGAGCGCGGCGACGGCGAAGCCCATGGCGATGAGGTAGCCGGTGAACAGCTCGGCGTACTCGGTGTCGATGCCGTAGGTGACCACGTACATGCCGACGCCGAAGGAGCCGACGATGATCAGGATCTCGGCCCAGGAGGGGAGGGCCTTCGGCCGGGAGACCTCACGACTGTCGTCCGGCAGCATGAACGCCGTGGCGACAGGGATCGCGGAGGCCACGGCGGCGACGTAGCCGCCGGGCTCGAGGTTGATCACGCCGCCGAGCTCGACGGCGATGGCGATCACGGCGAACCAGGTGGTGCCGAAGGCGCCGAGGGCCAGCAGCTTCAGTGCCTTGGTGGTGCCGGCCGGCGCGAGCCAGCCCAGCCCCTTGATGCCCAGCGAGGCCAGCGCGTACAGGACGATGACCAGGCCCATGACCAGGGTCAGGACCTGCAGACCGCCGGGGTACCCGTAGACGGTGAGGTCTCCGGGGAACTCGCTGGTGTACGTCCAGGACAGGAAGGTGCTGGCGATCGTGGCGAGGCCGCCGATCGCGGTGAGCCAGCGGAGTGCGGTGGCACGTGCGGCGCTGTCCGCCGGGACGGCGTCGGCCGTTTTGGTGGTGTCGGTGGTCATGGTTCTCACGCCCGATCCGCGACGCGCTCACCGAGCAGACCCTGTGGCCTGACGAGAAGCACGACGATGAGAAGTACGAAAGCCCAGACGTTGGACCAGGCGCCGCCGCCGAGCTGCTGCATGCCGGGGATGTGCTCGATGTAGGCGATCGACAGCGATTCCGCGAGGCCCAGGACGATGCCGCCGACCATGGCGCCGTAGATGTTGCCGATGCCTCCGAGGACTGCGGCGGTGAACGCCTTCAGTCCGAGGATGAAGCCCATCTCGAAGTTGATCTGGCCCTTGTCCAGGCCGTAGGCGACCGCGGCGACCGCGGCGAACGCGGCGCCGATGGCGAAGGCCATCACGATGATGCGGTCGGTGTTGATGCCCATCAGCTTCGCGGTGTCCGGGTCCTGCGCGGTGGCCTGCATGGCACGGCCGCTGCGGCTCTTCGAGACGAAGATGCCGAGGCCGAGCATGCACAGCGGGGCGAGGACGAGGACGAAGGCGTCGGCGCGCTGGATCGACAGGTTGTCCAGGATCTTGAAGGACTCACCCGTGAACTCCGGGAAGCTCCTGGCCTTCTTGGCGTCCGGGTAGAAACCCCAGACGAGTTGCTGCAGGGCGATGGAAAGGCCGATCGCGGTGATCAGCGGGGCCAGCCGTGGCGCACTGCGCAGCGGCCGGTAGGCGAAGCGTTCCGCGGCGGTGGCGACGGCGACGGAGGCGATTGCGCCGCCGATGATCATGAGCGGTATCGCCACCAGAAGTGAGGTT
The DNA here is from genome assembly GCF_053591755.1 of Streptomyces sp. NPDC002926. NCBI lineage: Bacteria > Bacillati > Actinomycetota > Actinomycetes > Kitasatosporales > Streptomycetaceae > Streptomyces > Streptomyces sp. NPDC002926. The sequence goes on along the minus strand of NZ_JBSFUK010000011.1, from coordinate 181,500 downwards.
CCGCTGGGGAGCCAGATGTAGGTGGTGAGGGCGCCGAAGCCCCCGATCATGAAGATCTCGCCGTGGGCGAAGTTAATGAGCTGGACGATGCCGTAGACCATGGTGTACCCGATGGCGATGAGGCCATAAAGGGCACCGAGGGCAAGGCCGTTGGCCAGCTGTTGCGGCAGTTCGTTCACCGCAGGGCCTCCGATGAGCGTGTCGGATATGACACCGCGCGAGGGCGCTTGTTGCGCCCTCGCGCGGTCTGGTTCATTTGGTGCGGGGCAATGCGGTGGATCAGTCCTTGAACGTGGCGCTCTTGACGTCCGCCCAGTTGTTGCCCTTGACGGAGTACACGGTGAGCTGCTTGTTCGTGGTGTCACCGAACTCGTCGAAGGCGACCTTGCCGGTCACACCGTCGAAGGAGACCTTGGACATGGCCTCGGTGACCTTGGCGCGGGCGTCGGCCGGCACCTTGCCGTCGTTGGCGGCGACGACAGCCTTGACGGCCTGGATGACGGCCCAGGCGGCGTCGTACGAGTAGCCGCCGTACGCCGCGTACGGGTCCTTGTAGCCGCCCGCCTTGTAGTCATCGATGAACTTCTTGGCGGTCGGGAGCTTCTCGACCGGGTAGCCGACGGACGTCGCGAGGTCGCCGTCGTTCGCCACACCGGAGGCCTTGATGAAGGCGGGGTCGTAGATACCGTCGCCACCCATGGTGGGGATCTTCGCTCCGGCCTTCTTGACCTGGTCGGAGAGGAGACCGCCCTCGGGGTACTGGCCACCGAAGTAGACCGAGTCCGCGCCGGAGGACTTGACCTTGTCGGCGGTGCTGGAGAAGTCGGTCTCCTTCACCGTGACGTGGTCGGTGCCGGCGATGGTGCCGCCGAGACGCTTGAACTCGTCGGAGAAGATCGCGGCGAGGCCGGCGCCGTAGGTCTGCTTGTCGTCGACGACGTAGACCTTCTTCTTCTTGGCGTCGTTGTACAGGTACTGGGCGGCGAACTTGCCCTGGACGACGTCCGTGGTGGCGGTGCGGAAGTACGTCTTGAACGTGCGCTTCTTCTCGCCCGAGCCCCACTTGTCGCCCTGGGTCAGCGACGGGTTGGTGTTGGCCGGAGAGACCTGGGTGAGGTTCGCCGTGTTGAAGACGCCCTGCATGGACTGCGAGACGCCGGAGTTCAGCGGGCCGACTACGCCCAGAACGTCCTTGTTGCCTACGAGCTTGGTGGCGTTGGCCTGACCGGAGGCAGGAATTGCCTGGTCGTCGTAGGATTCGACCTTGAATTCAATGCCGGGGACCTCGTTGTTCTTGTTCGCGGTCTTGGCGGCGAGGTCCACGGAGTTCTTGATCCCCTGGCCCAGTGCGGACAGCGAGCCGGTCAGCGGCGCGTCGACGCCGATGACCACAGTGGTCTTGTTGCCGCTGTCGGTCCCCTTGCTGTCGTCGCGCGAGCCGCAGGCGGAGAGTGTGAGTGCTCCCGTGGTGACCACGGTGGTGAGGATGAGCAAGGAACGCTTTCGCACGATAAATCCTTTCCCTGGCGCGCCACCTCTCCTGAGGTGCCGTTTGGTCGCCGGGCCGTACTGGGGGGTACACGGCCGTGCTGTGATGCGCCCGGCGGCTCGGTGACTGGCCGTGACTCTAAGGGCAGCCGACGGGGTCAGGGAGGCAGGGCGTCAGGATGTGACGTTCTTGTTATGCCAAGGCCAAGGATCCGTGGGGGGACTGTGGGCAGATCAGGCTTTCGGAGCCCCGGAGTTTCGACCACATGGTGAGAACGTGCAGTTCCGCTATGGGGATTGAGTTGATCTTGAGGCCGGTGGCGGACGGGGGGCGCGGAGAGCCCCGGCAAGATCGGCGGCGCGGGCCCGGTTGGCGGCGAAGCCCGGATTCTCGTTTACGCCGTTGTTACGTAGCGTTACGTCAAGGAGGGCCGGCCCCACCTCGCGGGGGACTCCCGCGCAGCTTCGCGCCAGTGGCTTGAAGGGTGACGCTGTGGGTCGTACCAGGGCGTATGCGCATGGCGGGGGGCCGGCCGGACGCTGGTCCGCGTCTTGGTGCCGGTCGGCGGGCGTCGTGACCGGTGACCGGTGATCGATGATCGGTGATCGGTGATTCGCGGGTGACGGCGCGTCGAAGGTGGCGGTGTGAAGACGCGGGCGCGGACGTCCGGTTGGCCGATCGGCCCCTCGTGCGTGATGCGCGCAGACGCGTGACGAGCCCGGATCGGGGTTCGGGTTCAGGCCGGTGCGGGACGAGCTGGGCCGCGGCGGGGGCCGGAGCGGTGGCCGCGGCGGCAGCGAGCGCGTGGTGAAGCCAACGAGCCGTCCGTTAATCGGTGTTGGCGTTGCAGACGATCCCGGGCGGCTCGGTGTGCGGACCGTGGACGCTTCTACCGGTCCGATGGTGCCGCTGATTTCGGCGGGCGCCAGTTCTCCGAGCTGCCGGTCGCGCCGTTCCGGGCGGCGCACTTCTGCCGGGCCCGGACGTCGATCAAGGTGAGGGCCGCGTCCCGGCCTTGGCGCTTTTCCTCGGCGCGGGCCGCGGCGACGATCTCCTCGTGGATGGCGTACTGCTCGTTGGACAGCCCCTTCTGCTCCCAGTCGATTCCCGACCACTTGCTGCCCTTGAGTGTCTCTTTCGCCCAGTAGGAGACGAGACTTGTGCATATATCGGCAGGCGAGGACTTCTGCGGTACGGGTGTTGGCGTGGTGGGCTGCCCGGACGAGGAGGATTCCGTGCAGCCCGCCACGGCAAGCGTGACCAGAAGCGCGTAGGTGGCGTACCCGACCGGGATGTGCGGCTTGGTCCCCATGGGGGCAAGCTAGGCCGTCACGATCCGTGGCACAACAAGCCTGCGGATGATCAGCCGCTGATCGCGGCCGGCCCGTCGGAGTCACGCAGCAGACAGGTGAGCCGGGCCGTACAGACCCGCTTCTCCTGCTCGTCGGTGATGACGATCTCGTACGTGGCGGTGGAGCGGCCGCGGTGCACCGGTGTGGCGATTCCGGTGACCAGGCCGGAGCGGACGCCGCGGTGGTGGGTGCAGTTCAGGTCCACGCCGACGGCGATCTTGGAGGTCCCGCCGTGCAGCATCGAGCCGATCGAGCCGAGGGTCTCGGCCAGCACGGCGGACGCGCCGCCGTGCAGGAGACCGTAGGGCTGGGTGTTGCCTTCGACCGGCATCGTGCCGACGACCCGCTCGGCCGAGGCCTCGAGGATCTGCACGCCCATGCGCCGGCCCAGATGTCCGGCGGAGAAGAGCGCGGGCAGATCGACCCCGAGCGCGGCGTATTCGTCGATGACCTCTTGCGGGAATTTCACATTGGTCTGCTCGCCCATGGGGTCCGGCTCCGATCGTCTGTACGTTGCGTGCTGTGTGCACCGTCTTATCAGATGCCTGAGCGAACGCTTAGACGGGAGGCCTCATTCCCCGTGCTCGAAACGGATCACCACGGACTTGCTCGCCGGGGTGTTGCTGGTGTCCGCCGTGGAGTCCAGCGGCACCAGCACGTTGGTTTCCGGGTAGTACGCGGCCGCGCAGCCACGGGCAGTGGGGTAGTACACCACCCGGAAACCGGGGGCACGCCGCTCCACGCCGTCCTTCCACTCGCTGACCAGATCGGTGTACGAGCCGTCCGCCAGGCCCAGCCCGCGAGCGTCCTCGGGGTTCACCATGACCACCCGGCGACCGCCCTTGATACCGCGGTAGCGGTCGTCGAGGCCGTAGATCGTGGTGTTGTACTGGTCGTGCGAGCGCAGCGTCTGCAGCAGCAGCCGGCCGACGGGCAGCTCGGGAAACTCGACGGGCGCGGCGGTGAAATTGGCCTTGCCGGTGGCCGTGGGGAAGCGGCGTTCGTCGCGCGGAGCGTGGGGGAGTGTGAAGCCGCCGGGATTGGCGATCCTGGTGTTGAAGTCCTCGAAGCCGGGCACCACGCGCGCGATGCGGTCGCGGATGGAGCCGTAGTCCTTCTCGAAGTCCTCCCAGGGCGTGACCGAGCCGGGGCCGAGCACGGCACGCGCCATCCGGGCCACGATGGCCGGCTCGGACAGCAGATGGGGGCTCGCCGGGGGGAGATTGCCGCGTGAGGCGTGCACCATGCCCATCGAGTCCTCGACGGTCACGAACTGTTTGCCCCCTGCCTGTACGTCCTTGTCGGTACGCCCGAGGGTGGGCAGGATCAGCGCCCTGGTGCCGGTGACGGCGTGCGAGCGGTTCAGCTTCGTCGACACATGCACCGTGAGGCGGGCCTTGCGCATCGCGGCCTCGGTCACTCCGGTGTCCGGCGTCGCGCCGACGAAATTGCCGCCCATGGCGAAGAAGACCTTCGCCTCGCCGTCGCGCAGCGCCTGAATGGACCGTACGACGTCGAAGCCGTGATGGCGCGGCGGAACGAAGCCGAACTCCTTCTCCAAGGCGTCCAGGAAGGCCGGGGCAGGCCGCTCGAAGATGCCCATGGTGCGGTCGCCCTGGACATTGGAGTGCCCGCGCACGGGGCAGACGCCGGCGCCCGGGCGGCCGATGTTGCCGCGCAGCAGAAGGAAGTTGACCACCTCACGGATGGTCGGCACGGCATGTTTGTGCTGGGTCAGACCCATCGCCCAGCAGACGATGGTGCGCTTCGACGCCAGGACCATCGCGAGCGTCTGCTCGATCACGGCGCGTTCGAGGCCGGTCGCGACGAGGGTCTCGTCCCAGTCGGCGGCACCGGCCGCGGCCACGAACTCCTCGTAGCCATGGGTGTGTTCGCGTACGAACGCCTCGTCGACGGCCCCGTCCGTCTCGAGTATCAGCTTGTTCAGCAGCCGGAAGAGTGCCTGGTCGCCGCCGATGCGGATCTGCAGGAAGAGGTCGTTGAGCGCGACGCCCTTGAACATGCCGCGCGGGGTCTGCGGATTCTTGAACCGCCCAAGGCCGGCCTCGGGCAGCGGATTCACCGAAATGATCTTCGCGCCCGCCGCTTTGGCCTTCTCCAGGGCCGAGAGCATCCGGGGATGGTTGGTGCCGGGGTTCTGCCCGGCGACGATGATCAGGTCCGCCTCGTGGATGTCCTCCAGCGAGACGCTGCCCTTGCCGATGCCGATCGTCTCGGTGAGCGCCGAGCCGGAGGACTCGTGGCACATGTTCGAGCAGTCGGGAAGATTGTTGGTGCCGAATTCGCGGGCGAAGAGCTGGAACAGGAACGCCGCTTCGTTGCTGGTGCGGCCCGAGGTGTAGAAGAGCGCCTCGTCGGGCGATGCCAGCGCCGTGAGCTCCTCCGCGATGATCGCGAAGGCTCGCTCCCAGGTCACCGCCTCGTAGCGGTCGGCGCCTTCCGGCAGGTACATCGGCTGCGTGATACGGCCCTGCTGCCCCAGCCAGTACCCGCTGCGCGAGGCGAGGTCCGCGACGGGATGCGCGGCGAAGAAGTCCGGCGTGACCCGGCGCAGCGTCGCCTCCTCGGCGACCGCCTTCGCGCCGTTCTCACAGAACTCCGCCATGTGCCGCTTGTCGCCCTCGGGCCAGGCGCAGCCCGGACAGTCGAAGCCGTCCTTCTGATTGACCTTGAGCAGGGTCTGCGCCGTGCGGCGCACTCCCATCTGCTGCTGGGCGATGCGCAGGGTGTGCCCGATGGCGGGAAGACCGGCCGCCGCCTGATGCGGGGCCGCGACCTGCGGCGCGTCCTGGACCGGGTCACCAATGGGAGGCTTGCTGGCCATCGCGCTCTCCTTCGAGCCTGCGTCGTGCTGTGGGCCCCGATCCTGCCACGGTCGGGAATGTCAGTGGTACGTGGCAGGATCGTGACCGTGGCTGAGACGGCATCGAAGAAGACCCCAGACAACCGACCGCGCCTGCTCCTCATGGACGGGCACTCCTTGGCGTACCGGGCGTTCTTCGCGCTGCCCGCGGAGAATTTCACGACCGCGACCGGTCAGCCGACCAACGCCATCTACGGCTTCGCGTCGATGCTGGCGAACACGCTGCGCGACGAGTCGCCCACGCATTTCGCGGTGGCTTTCGACGTCTCGCGCAAGACGTGGCGCTCGCAGGACTTCCCCGAGTACAAGGCGAACCGCTCCAAGACCCCGGACGAGTTCAAGGGCCAGGTCGAGCTGATCGGTGAGCTCCTGGACACCATGAACGCCGTGCGGTTCGCGGTGGACGGCTTCGAGGCGGACGACATCATCGCCACCCTCGCCACCCAGGCCGAGGCCGCCGGCTTCGACGTGCTGATCGTCACCGGCGACCGCGACTCCTTCCAGCTGGTCAGCGAGCACACCACCGTGCTCTACCCCACCAAGGGCGTCTCCGAGCTGACCCGCTTCACCCCGGAGAAGGTCGAGGAGAAGTACGGCCTCACGCCTCAGCAGTACCCGGACTTCGCCGCCCTGCGGGGCGACCCCTCGGACAACCTGCCGGGCATCCCGGGTGTCGGTGAGAAGACCGCCACGAAGTGGATCAGCCAGTTCGGTTCGTTCGCGGAGCTGATGGAGCGCGCCGACGAGGTCAAGGGCAAGGTCGGACAGGCCCTCCGCGACCACCTGGACTCCGTCAAGCTCAACCGCCACCTCACCGAGCTGGTGCGGGACGTGGAGCTGCCGAAGGCCGTCGCCGACCTCGAGCGCGCGCCGTACGACAGGAGCGCGCTGAAGGGCTTCCTGGAGGTCCTGGAGATCCGCAACCCGAGCCTGCGCGAGCGGCTCCTCGCGGTCGACCCGGGCGCCGAGGAGGAGGAGGCCCCGGCCCCCGCCGCCGGCGTCGAGCTGGACGGCACGGCGCTCTCCACCGGCGAGCTCGCACCCTGGCTCGTCCGGCACGGCGGGCAGCCGCTCGCCGTGGCCACCGTCGACACCTGGGCACTGGGCACCGGCAGCGTCGCCGAGATCGCGCTCGCCACGGCCGCGGGACCTGCCGCCTGGTTCGACCCCACCCAGCTGAACGAGGCCGACGAGCGGGCCTTCGCCGACTGGCTCGCGGACGCCGGCCGACCGAAGGTCATGCACAACGCCAAGGGCGCCATGCGGGTCTTCCCCGAGCACGGCTGGAGCGTCGACGGCGTCACCATGGACACCGCGCTCGCCGCCTATCTGGTCAAGCCCGGCCGCCGCTCCTTCGCGCTGGACGCGCTCGCCGTCGAGTATCTGGGCCGTGAGCTCGCCCCGGCCGCCGCCGACGGCCAGCTCGCCTTCGGCTCGGACGAACAGGCCGAGGCCGACGCCCTGATGGCGCAGGCCCGCGCGGTCCTCGACCTCGGCGAAGCGTTCACCGCGCGGCTGATCGAGGTCGGTGCGGCCGACCTGCTGCACGATATCGAGCTGCCCACCTCGGAGCTGCTGGCCCGGATGGAGCGGCACGGCATCGCGGCCGACCGCTCCCATCTGGAAGCGATGGAGCAGCAGTTCGCGGGCGCGGTGCAGCAGGCGGTGAAGGAGGCGCACGCCGCCGTCGGGCACGAGTTCAACCTCGGCTCGCCCAAGCAGCTGCAGGAAGTCTTCTTCGGGGAGCTGAATCTCCCCAAGACCAAGAAGACCAAGACCGGTTACACCACCGACGCGGACGCGCTGGCCTGGCTGGCGGCCCAGACCGAGCACGAGCTGCCGGTCATCATGCTGCGCCACCGTGAACAGGCCCGGCTGCGCTCCACTGTCGAGGGCCTGATCAAGACGATCGCGGCCGACGGCCGTATCCACACCAGCTTCAGCCAGATCGTGGCGGCGACCGGCCGGCTCTCCTCCACCGACCCGAACCTGCAGAATGTGCCGGTGCGCACGGACGAGGGCCGGGCCATCCGTCATGGCTTCGTCGTCGGCGAGGGCTTCGAGTCGCTGATGACCGCCGACTACAGCCAGATCGAGCTGCGCGTGATGGCGCATCTGTCGGAGGACGAAGGTCTGCTGGAGGCGTTCGCCTCCGGTGAGGACCTGCACACCACCGTCGCCTCCCAGGTGTTCGCCGTGGAGCGGTCCGCGGTCGACGCGGAGATGCGCCGCAAGATCAAGGCCATGTCGTACGGACTGGCGTACGGCCTCTCGGCGTTCGGCCTCTCCCAGCAGCTGAACATCGAGGCGGCCGAGGCGCGCGGCCTGATGGACACCTACTTCGAGCGGTTCGGCGGAGTCCGCGACTATCTGCGCCGCGCCGTCGACGAGGCCCGCGCCACGGGATACACGGAGACGATGCTCGGCCGACGCCGCTATCTCCCCGACCTCAACAGCGACAACCGCCAGCGCCGCGAGGCCGCCGAGCGGATGGCGCTCAACGCCCCGATCCAGGGCACGGCCGCGGACATCGTGAAGATCGCGATGCTGAACGTGGACCGGGCCCTGCGCGAGGCGAAGCTCTCCACCCGGCTGCTGCTCCAGGTCCACGACGAAATCGTCCTGGAGGTCTCGCCCGGCGAGCGCGACCGGGTGGAGGAACTGGTCCGCAGAGAGATGTCCTCGGCCGTGTCCCTGCGCGCACCGCTGGACGTCTCGGTCGGCGCCGGCGCCGACTGGGAGTCCGCCGCGCACTGACCGGACCGTGTGCCTTCCGGCTCGGGATCAGCCCGATCCCCTGCCGGAAGGCACCGGCGGCAGCGAGGAGCCGGGAGCGTCCGCGCGCGAGCGGTGCCGCAGCCGCACCCCCACGGCATACAGCACTAGCCCCAGGGCGAGACCCGCGCCGGCCCCGAAGCACGCCGTCGGGATGATGTCGAGCGGCGTGTGGATCTCCCCCCAGTACGCGTACCAGCGCAGACACCGGTGCACGACCCCGGCCGCCACGCACCCCGCCAGCAGCGCCCAGGCCCACCACCGCTCCCGCCCGTGCAGTACGGGGAGGGAGTCGGGCGCCTGGGAGCGGGGCTGCCGCCACAGGGCGGACCCGGTGAACCAGGCGAGCACCAGCAGGGCGAGCGCGGAGCCGCCGTACTGGAAGTAGAGATACATCGGGAAGCCCGCCACCACCTCGCCGAGCAGCGGGAAGACCCTCATGCCCCAGCGGTCCAGATGCGTGAAGCTGTCCCACACCACATGGGTGGTCGATCCGAGGACGGCCGAGACATAGAACAGGGCTGCGAGCGCGGGGAGTCCACGCCCATGCCAGTCCTGTCCCCGGACGAAGGCGTAGGCCCTGCCGCGCCACGCGTGCGGCGCCAGGGCCAGCAGCGGCTCGCGCAGCAGAAGCCACAGCCCCGTCAGCGCCGCGGCGATCAGCACGTCCACCGTGAAGATGCCGATCACCGAGTGCGTCACATCGCCGAACTCCATGGCGCCCGGGATCGCGGTGTCCGCGAAGTAGGTCATGTCGGGGGCGAACGAGCCGGCGACGAGGGCCGACGCGACGAGCGGTCCGCGCGCGGTCCCGTCTCTCCTGATGCCCGGCAGCACCGCCGCGGCATGGCTCAGTGTGAACGGCATGGTGTCCCCCTGGACCGTCGTCGATCAATTCCGCCCAGTATGCGTGATGTTGCTGATCCGGAATCCGGGCGACCGGGAGGTGTCGACAGGGTGAAATACGGTCAAGGTCCGGTGTTCCGGGGCCCGTAGTTGTCGTAGGGTCACGTGAGTCCGCGCTGGGGAGCGCGAACAACCGCCGACGGGGAGGGAACAGACGTATGGCAGCGCAATTCGGCCGCCGACTGCGCAAGGGAGCGACGACGACCGCGGTTGCCGCGGTTGCCGTGGCCGCACTCTCCGCCTCGCAGGCGCCCGGCGTCACGCACGCCGCCTCGGGCGGCAGTCGGGAAGCGTCCGATGCGACCCCGCCCCCCGGCACCCCGGTCACCGGCAACTCCCCGTACTACACCGACCTTCCGCCGCTGAACACGCCTGACAAACCGGATACTTCGATAGATCTGCCCGCGACAGGTACGGCCGAAGCGGGCATACCGGCCACCGTCCTCGCGGCCTACAAGCAGGCCGAGCGGACCATCGCGGGCTCGGACCCCGGCTGCCACGTCCCGTGGCAACTGCTCGCCGCGATCGGCAAGGTGGAGTCCGGACAGGCTCGCGGCGGCAACGTCGACGCCAACGGCACCACGCTCTCCCCGATCCTCGGCCCGGTCCTCAACGGCGTCGGCTTCGCGAACATATCGGACACCGACAACGGCGCCTACGACGGCGACGCGACGCACGACCGCGCGGTCGGCCCGATGCAGTTCATCCCCTCCACCTGGGAAAAGTGGGGCGAGGACGCCAATAGCGACGGACGCAGGGACCCCAACAACGTCTATGACGCCGCGCTCGCCGCGGGACGCTACCTCTGCGCCGACGGCCGCGACCTGGCGGTCAAGGCCCACCTCGACCGCGCGATCCTCGGCTACAACCACTCGCAGGAGTATCTGCGTACGGTCCTGTCCTGGTTCGAGTACTACAAGCGCGGCACCCATGGGGTGCCGGACGGCACCGGTGTGCTGCCGGTCGGCAGGACACCCGACAGTTCGGTGCCCGCGCCGACCCACATTCCCACGCCGACCCCGTCCACTCCCGGCAGCACCGGCCCGACCCCGACCCCGACTCCCTCGCCGTCGAAGCCGGGTGGCCCGGGCGGAAAGCCCAGTCCGACCCCGACCCCCACGCCGCCGCCGAGCCCTTCGCCCGTCACCCGTCTCGAGGACGCGGGCACCGCGGAGCTGGACGCCATGGCCGGCCACGAGTTCACCGCGCGGCCCACGGTGCGGGTGAAGAACGCCGCAGGCCGGGCCGTCCCGCTGCAGGCCGTGGGCTTCGAGATCGTCGGCGACACGGATGCCCTTTTCGCCGGCGGGAAGAAGAGCGTCGTCCTCCACACCGGCGCGGACGGAACAGTCATGGCGCCGGTCCTCCAGGCCGGTGAGAAGACCGGCACGTTCACGGTCCGGGCCAAGGTGGTGGGCCCACGGGTGCCCGTCGTCGACTTCACCGCGACCGTCACAGTCCGGGCCGCGGACGCGATCGCCAGGACCGGGGAAAAGGTTCTGACTGCCGCCCCCGGCACCGAGTTCGCAGACGCCGCCGAGGTCAAGGCCACCTATAAGGGCGCCATCGCCTCGGGTGTGGCGGTGACCGCCACCATGATCACCGCCGCGGACAACCCGGCAGTCAACGACAAGGGTCCGTACTTCAAGGACGCCGACGGCAAGACGGTCCGCACGCTCACCGAGCTGAAGACCGATGCCAACGGAGTCCTGAAGCTGCCGAAGATCTATGCGGACGATGCGACGGGTACCTTCCTGCTCCGTCTCACCACTGCCGGCGGCGCGACCGTGACCATTGAGCTCAAGGTCGCCGTACCGGCTGCCTGACCCGGCCGCCGGACCCGCCGTACAGCGTTCCCGCACCGCCCCTCTGCCGTGACAGGGCAGAGGGGCGGTGTGATGTGCCGGCGGTGCAACGTGTTCTCATCTCGCGGCCGGATTGCTACGGTGCCCCCGTCCTGACGCCGTATCAGGTCCGTATCGGATACGGCTCGATCCGATCCGATCCGATCCGATCCGATCCGATCCGGTTCGGATACGGGTCCGATCCGAACTTCCCGGGAGGCCGAGCATGCGTGCCCTCGTCGCCGCCGCCCTCGGGCTGGCCGCCGCCCTCGCCCTCGTCCTCACCATCACCGCGATCGGCGCACCTCCCGGCGAGACCTCGCCCGAGCCGCTGCTGACCACCGTCCCGGGCCCCAAGAAGTAGGAGGGCCGGACCATGCGCCGCAGAGCCAGCCTCGTACTCCTCGCCTTCGCCGTCTTCTTCGCCGCGCTCTCACCACTGCTGCGCTGGTACGCCTTCCCTCGGCTGGTGAAGATCCCGCCCAGCCAGTACCAGGAGATGGTGCTGGAGGCGAAGCCCGCGACCCTGCTCGACTACGGCACCCTGCAGGCGAAGCAGGTCGAGAAGGTCACCATCGTGCAGACCCTCAAGGGCAATGTGGAGGAGTCCGAGAAGATCGAGCGCAGCGCCGGCCGTGACGTCGTCGTCTGGGACTCGCTCTCCTACGTCCAGGGGCCCGACGGCAAGATGGTCTCCCAGATCCCCGAGCGCTACATCTTCGACGCACACAGCCAGGCGCCCGTGCACGCCACCGGCGAAATGGTCGACGGCGACGCGGTGCGGCGCGAGGGAATCGAGTTCAAGTGGCCGTTCCTCACCGAGAAGCGGGACTACCGGTACTTCGACGCCCAGGCCCGTACGTCCGCGCCCATCCACTACAAGGGGACGAAGAAATTCCGCGGGCTCGACGTCTACTACTTCGAGCAGACCGTCCCGTGGACCAAAGTGCCGTACCCGAAGAAGATGCCGATTCCCGGCGTCGACGCGACCACGCTGGAAAAGCAGACCGGCACCACCCGCTGGTACACCACCAAGCGGATGTTCTGGGTCGACCCGGTCACCGGCGGTCCCGTGAACGGCGAGGAGATCCACCGGGAGGAACTGCGCGGCGGCACGCTGCTGGGCGGCCGGGACAAAGTGACCGCGTTCGCCGGGCATGTGAGGATGCGCCCGGACTATGTGAACTCCACCGTCGAACTGGTCAAATCGCAGCGGCAGTTGGTGCTGCTGACGACCTCGTACCTGCCCTGGGGCTTCCTGATCCTGGGCGGTGGACTGCTGGCCCTCGCGCTGGTCCTCGAGGCGCGCGGCCGGCGGCCGCGCGCCCCGGCCGAGGAGCGCGAGCCGGAGCCGGTCCCCGCCTGACCGCCCCCTGCGCCCCGGGACCAGCCCCGGATCAGCTGAACAGCCCGGGATCCGCTCCGGATCGGCCCCGGATCAGCTTCGGGCATCCCTGCCGAGCCGCGCCTTGGTGTGCCGGGTCGGCTCCGCCGTTGACGGGTCCTCGGGCCAGGGATGCTTGGGGTAGCGACCGCGCAACTCGGCCCGTACGGACCGGTATCCGCCCTTCCAGAAGGACGCCAGATCCGCGGTGACCGCCGCGGGCCGTCCGGCGGGGGAGAGCAGATGCACCACCACCGGCACGCCCGAGACCGTAGGAGTCTCCCGAAGACCGAACAGTTCCTGGAGCTTCACGGCCAGGACCGGCTGAGCCCCGCCGTACTCCACCCGGATCCGCGAGCCGCTCGGCACCTCGATCCGCTCCGGCGCCAGCTCATCGAGCCGGGCCGCGTCGCCGCTCGCCCATGGCAGCAGACGCTGCAGCGCCTGACCGGCCTGGATACGCCCGAGATCGGCCCGCCGCCGGGCCCTGGACAACTCCGGTTCCAGCCACTCATCGGTGCGGTCCAGCAACGCGGCGTCCGACATATCCGGCCAGGGCGCGCCCAGCTCCCGGTGCAGAAAGGCGAGGCGCTCGCGCAGGCTCTGAGACTCCCGCGTCCAGCGCAGCAACCCGAGCCCTTCGCGCCCCAGCCCCTCGAGCAGGGCTTCGCGTACCGGAGCGGCATCCGGATTCTTCAGCGCGCGCACGGAGAGCTCGACGGCCCCGAGCCGCTCCACCTCGCGGGCGACGACATCGCCGTTCTCCCAGTGGACCTCCTCGCCCGCGACGAGCAGATGCGATGCGGCAGTACGCGCCGTGTCCTCGTCGATGACGGCGGCGAGGCGCACACGCGCCGAGGCGGCGTGCGCGGGCCGGTCCGCGACGGCGACGGCGAGCCAGGACGCGCTGCGCAGCCGCGACCCGTCGGCGAGCTCGCCCCCGGTCCCGGAGGCCATCAGAAACGCGCCCTCGCCCCGGGCACGGGCCACCCGCTCGGGAAACGTGAGCGCCGCGACGAGGCCGGCGACGGCGTCGTCGGAACCAAGCCCCGCCGGCGGTTGAGGCGCGGAGTCCGGGGCAGAGCCCCGCCTGCTGCCGAGCCGCGAAGTGTCTGAGGAGGAAGTGTCTGAGGAGGAAGCGCCGGAAGAGGAAGGGGCGGGGTGGGGATCCGGCAGCGACGACGCCAGCCGCCGGGCCTCCTGTCGCCAGCGCCCCGCATACCCGTCGCCACCACGGCGCGCCGTGCGCCAGGCCGCGGCCAGGTCGTCGCCGTACTCCCGCGGCGGCTCCTCACTGAGCAGCGCGACCACCTCGGCCGCCCGGCGCGCGCCCACCTCATGCGCGCCGTCCAGCAGCGCCCGCGCCAGCCGCGGATGCAGGCCCAGCCGGGCCATCCGCACGCCCCGCTCGGTCGCCCGGCCCGCCGCGTCCAGCGCGCCGATCGCGGTGAGAACCGCATGCGCCGCGGCCAGTGCGCCGGCCGGAGGCGGGTCGAGCAGCGCCAGGCCGGAGGCCGTCGGATCGCCCCAGCACGCCGCCTGCAGCGCGAACGCCGTCAGGTCGGCGACCTTGATCTCGGGAGACGGGAAGCGAGTCAGCCTGGCGTCCTCCGCCTCGGTCCAGCAGCGGTACACCGTGCCCGGAGCCTCGCGGCCGGCCCGCCCCGCGCGCTGCCGCGCCGTCGCCTGCGAGGCCCGCAGCGTGGTCAGCGCGCTCAGGCCCCGTGCGTGATCGGTACGCGGCTCGCGCGCCAGACCCGCGTCCACGACGATCCGCACTCCCGGCACCGTCAGGCTCGATTCCGCGACCGAGGTGGCCAGCACCACCCTCCGTCCTTCCGAAGAGCCCGCGAGCACCGCGTCCTGCACCGCCGCCGGGGCCCGCCCGTGGACCTGGAGCACCTCCGCCCCCACCTCCGCCAACTGCCCCGCGACCCGGCCGATCTCACCCACTCCGGGAAGGAAACACAACACATCGCCCGCGCGCTCGGCCAGCGCCCGCCGCACCACCGAGGCCACATGCGTCAGCAGCGCCGGATCGACCCGCATGCCGTGCGGCGGCCGCACGGGCCGCGGCGGCGGAGCCCAGACCACTTCCACCGGATGCGCGACCCCGGCCGCCTCCACCACCGGCGCATCGCCGAGCAGCCGCGCCCAGCCCTGCGCGTCCGTGGTCGCCGAGGCCGCGACCAGCCGCAGCTCCGGCCGCAGCGCGGCCCGTACATCCAGCAGAAACGCGGCCACCGTGTCCGCGTCCAGATGCCGCTCGTGGCACTCGTCGAGGATCACCACGTCGACCCCGGCCAGCTCCTGGTCGCGCTGCAGCCTCTGCAGCAGCACACCGGTGGTCACGACCTCCACCACCGTCCCGCGCCCCACGACCCGCTCCCCGCGCACGGTGAAACCGACGTTCCCGCCGACCTGCTCGCCGAGCAGCCACGCCATCCGCCGGGCCGCGGCACGCGCCGCGATCCGCCGCGGCTCGGCGACCACCACACGCCGCACAGGACCGCCACCCACCAGCCCGGACAGCACCAGCGGCACGAGCGTGGTCTTGCCGGTCCCGGGCGGCGCGCACAGCACCGCGCAGCCGTGCGTGTCGAGCGCACGCCCGAGCGCGGGTACGGCGCTCTGTACGGGCAGGCCGGCGAGGACGTCTTCGCGGATCACCGCCCCAGTCTCGCAAGATGCCGGGACGGCTGATTCGGAAGGTCGCGTTCAGTAGGTCGCGCCATGCCCCGACGGCGACGGCGACGGCGACGAGGACGAGGCACCACCGGCCCGCCTCAGTCGCGCTCGCAGACGAAGATCGCAGTCCCCGGGATCAGATGTCCGCGCAGCGGGGACCAGCCACCCCATTCCTGGCTGTTCCACGCGGGCCACTCCGGCTCGACCAGGTCCACCAGCCGGAAACCTCCCGCCACCACGTCCCGGACCCGGTCGCCGAGCGTCCTGTGGTGCTCGACGTAGACCGCGCGCCCCTGCTCGTCCTGTTCGACGTACGGAGTGCGGTCGAAGTACGAGGAGGCCACCGAGAGACCCTCGGGCCCCGGCTCGTCGGGGAAGGCCCAGCGGATCGGGTGCGTGACCGAGAAGACCCACCGCCCGCCCGGCCGCAGTACACGCCGTACCTCCTGGAAGACCTTCACCGGTTCGGTCACGAACGGAACCGCGCCGTAGGCCGAGCACGCCAGGTCGAAGGAGCCCTCCCGGAACGGCAGCGCCCCCGCGTCCGCCTCCACCAGCGGTACGCGGCCGGCAGTGTCGCCGATCCGGAGCGCGTGCTGGAGCTGACGGTGGGAGAGGTCCAGGGCCACCGGGCGCGCGCCCTGCGCGGCCAGCCAGCGCGAGCACTGTGCCGCGCCCGCGCCGATCTCGAGGACAGCGAGTCCCTTCAGCGACCCGGCGGGCCCCAGCAGACCGGCCTCCGCCTCGTCGAGACCTTCCGGCCCCCACACGAAACGGTCGTCCCCGAGGAACGCACCGTGCTCGGTCTGGTACTCGTCGGCGTTCCGGTCCCACCAGCCGCGGCTGGCGCGGCTGCTCTCCGAGTCCCCGGCGTTACGGCGGGTGGCTTCCGGCTCAAAATCTTGGAACATCGTCACCGTCGTTGTAGTTTGCGTTCAGCGCGACCACTGGCGGCCATGGTGGCCTCGGCGAACATTAGTTGTGCCGGGTATGGGACGTTCCGCCCCGGGTGTGCGCCTTCGCGCATTGACCGTGCCCGGCTGCCCCCGTATGCTACAAGTTGCGCTGCGGGCCTGCGCGCCTCAGACAGAGCAGGCCGCGCTCGCATCTGTATGCATGTCCCCTCGGTTCACGAGGCGCCGCCCAGGTTTCTTGGGTCGGCGCTTCCCAGGCTGTCCGGCTTCTGCAGCTGCGATACGGGCTCTCGGCGTAGCAGTACCTACGACTCACCGTCCGTACCGGAGCCCTTACCCACATGACGAGCAGCACCGAGACCACCGCCACCACTCCGCAGGTAGCGGTCAACGACATCGGTAACGAGGAAGCCTTCCTCGCCGCGATCGACGAGACGATCAAGTACTTCAACGACGGCGACATCGTCGACGGCGTCATCGTGAAGGTCGACCGGGACGAGGTCCTGCTCGACATCGGTTACAAGACCGAAGGTGTCATCCCGAGCCGCGAGCTCTCGATCAAGCACGACGTCGACCCGAACGAGGTCGTCAAGGTCGGCGACGAGATCGAAGCCCTTGTTCTCCAGAAGGAGGACAAGGAAGGCCGCCTGATCCTCTCGAAGAAGCGCGCTCAGTACGAGCGTGCCTGGGGCACCATCGAGAAGATCAAGGAAGAGGACGGCATCGTCACCGGTACCGTCATCGAGGTCGTCAAGGGTGGACTCATCCTCGACATCGGCCTCCGTGGCTTCCTGCCGGCTTCCCTCGTCGAGATGCGCCGCGTCCGCGACCTCCAGCCCTACGTGGGCAAGGAGCTCGAGGCGAAGATCATCGAGCTGGACAAGAACCGCAACAACGTGGTCCTGTCCCGCCGCGCCTGGCTCGAGCAGACCCAGTCCGAGGTTCGCCAGACGTTCCTCACCACCCTGCAGAAGGGTCAGGTCCGCTCCGGCGTCGTCTCCTCGATCGTCAACTTCGGTGCGTTCGTGGACCTGGGTGGCGTCGACGGTCTCGTCCACGTCTCCGAGCTCTCCTGGAAGCACATCGACCACCCCTCCGAGGTTGTCGAGGTCGGCCAGGAAGTCACCGTCGAGGTCCTCGACGTCGACATGGACCGCGAGCGCGTCTCCCTGTCGCTCAAGGCGACGCAGGAAGACCCGTGGCAGCAGTTCGCCCGGACCCACCAGATCGGTCAGGTCGTCCCGGGTAAGGTCACCAAGCTCGTTCCGTTCGGTGCGTTCGTCCGCGTCGACGAGGGCATCGAGGGTCTGGTCCACATCTCCGAGCTGGCCGAGCGCCACGTGGAGATCCCGGAGCAGGTCGTCCAGGTCAACGACGAGATCTTCGTCAAGGTCATCGACATCGACCTCGAGCGTCGTCGCATCAGCCTCTCGCTGAAGCAGGCCAACGAGTCCTTCGGTGCCGACCCGGCCTCGGTCGAGTTCGACCCGACGCTGTACGGCATGGCCGCGTCGTACGACGACCAGGGGAACTACATCTACCCCGAGGGCTTCGACCCGGAGACCAACGACTGGCTGGCGGGCTTCGAGACCCAGCGCGAGGCGTGGGAGACCCAGTACGCCGAGGCGCAGCAGCGCTTCGAGCAGCACCAGGCCCAGGTCATCAAGTCCCGCGAGGCCGACGAGGCCGCTGCCGCCGAGGGCGCTGCTGCCCCGGCCGGTGCTGGTGCCCCCGCCGGTGTCTCGGGCGGTTCGTACTCCTCGGAGTCGGACGACAACTCCGGCGCCCTGGCGTCGGACGAGGCCCTGGCTGCCCTGCGCGAGAAGCTGGCCGGCGGCCAGAGCTGACGCTCTGCCCCAGCTGGTGACTAGCTGAAAGTAAGGCCCGCTCCCCCTGGGAGCGGGCCTTACTTCATTCCGCACTGCTGCGTTCATTCCGTGGCGGCTCCTGCCGGGATGGCCGGCAGGTCCGGACCGGTTCGGTGCGAACCCCGCTCTCGCTAACTCGGCTTCCCCTCCGAGGCGTTCATCGCGGCAGGCGGGAATGCCCGTACGTCACCACGCGTTCTTCTCTACGAACACGAGGAGGAGCGGTAATCGTGCTGGATCCGCAGGATTTGTACGAATGGGAGCCGAAGGGCCTCGCGGTCGTCGACATGGCGCTCGCGCAGGAGTCGGCGGGCCTGGTCATGCTGTACCACTTCGACGGATACATCGACGCGGGTGAGACCGGCGAGCAGATCGTCGACAACCTGATCGAGACGCTTCCCCACCAGGTCGTGGCCCGCTTCGACCACGACAGACTCGTGGACTACCGGGCCCGACGCCCACTGCTGACCTTCCGGCGCGATCGCTGGAGCGGCTACGAGACCCCGACGCTCGACGTCCGGCTCGTCCAGGACGCCACGGGCGCACCGTTCCTGCTGCTGTCGGGACCCGAGCCCGATGTGGAGTGGGAGCGCTTCGCCGCCGCCGTCGCACAGATCGTCGAGCGGCTCGGAGTGCGCCTCTCGGTCAACGTGCACGGCATCCCGATGGGGGTCCCGCACACCCGCCCCGTCGGCCTCACCCCGCACGGCAACCGCACGGACCTCATGCCGGGCCACCGCAGCCCCTTCGACGAGGCGCAGGTGCCGGGCAGCGCGGAATCGCTGATCGAGTACCGCCTGATGGAGTCCGGCCACGATGTCCTGGGCGTTGCCGCGCATGTGCCGCACTATGTCGCCCGTTCCTCGTACCCGGACGCGGCGCTGACCGCCCTGGAGGCGATCACGGCCGCGACGGGCCTGGTCCTGCCGGGCGTTGCGCACTCGCTGCGTACCGAGGCGCATCGCACGCAGACCGAGATAGAGCGGCAGATCGGCGAGGGCGACGAAGAGTTGGTGGCGCTGGTGCAGGGACTTGAGCACCAGTACGACGCCGTGGCGGGCGCCGCGACCAGGGGCAGTCTGGTCGCCGAACCGGTGGACCTGCCGTCCGCCGACGAGATCGGCCTCGAATTCGAACGCTTTCTCGCGGAGCGGGAGGGTGACGCGTAGAGCGCTCGCGTAGGCTGCGGATCATGCTGAAGGTGGGCCTGACCGGCGGAATCGGAGCCGGCAAGAGCGAAGTCTCCCGTCTGCTCGTCTCGTACGGAGCGGTACTGATTGACGCCGACAAGATCGCTCGCGAGGTCGTCGAGCCCGGAACCCCCGGGCTGGCCGCTGTCGTCGATGCCTTCGGCTCCGAGATTCTGGCCGCCGACGGCACCTTGGACCGGCCGAGGCTCGGCTCGATCGTCTTCGCCGATGCCGACCGCCTGGCGGCGCTCAATGCGATCGTCCATCCGCTGGTCGGAGCGCGCTCGATGGAGCTGGAGGGCACGGCGGGGCCGGACGCGGTCGTGATCCATGACGTGCCGCTGCTCACCGAGAACAGTCTGGCGGCGCTGTACGACCTGGTGGTCGTGGTGGACGCATCGCCCGAGACGCAGCTGGACCGGCTCGTACGGCTGCGCGGAATGGTGGAGTCCGAGGCGCGTGCGCGGATGGCCGCGCAGGCCACGCGGGAGCAGCGGCGGGCCGTCGCGGATCTGGTCATCGACAATGACGGGCCGCTGGAACAGCTGGAGCCGCAGGTACGGAAGGTCTGGGCGGAGCTGACCCGGCGGGCCGCCGCGGAGTCCGGCTCCCGTTAGGCATCCGCCCCTGGTGGGGTCGTGCCGCTGGGTGTCCTGCCGGCTTCGGGGAGCAGCGCGCACACCGAGTCGGCGGTGCGGTCGCCCTGCCGAGCTGTCGGTTTGTCCTCTGTTCGGAATACGGCTGCCGGACCCGGTGTTGGAACCGTCCAGCTAGGGGAAGGATGTGACCGTGCCCAAGAGCAACCCGGATACGCACGTCATCGACTACCGAGCGGCCGAGCATCTGCTGGCCGCGAGGGATCCGCGTGGGGCCGTGAAACTGCTGGACTCGGTCATCGCGGCGCACCCGGAGAACACCGCGGCGCGGCTGCTGAGGGCCCGTGCCTTCTTCGCGGCGGCACAACTGCGCCCGGCCGAGCTCGAGTTCGAGCTGGTCCTGGAGCGCGAGCCGGACAATGCCTTCGCGCACTTCGCCCTTGCCCGCACCTTCGAGCGGGCCGGTCGCCCGGAACAGGCGAAGCGTCACTTCCGCCTGGCGGCGGCACTGGACCCGAAGCCCGAGTATCTGAAGGCCGCGCGCTTCGACGCGGAGGCCTGAGGGAAGCGCGACCGGGCCCGAGGAAGCGCGACCAGGCCTGACGGAGGCCCGAGTCTGGCGGAGGCCCGAGTCTGGCGGCGGACCGCATCCGCCGGCCTCGGACTGTTCCGGGCCGGCGTCCACATCTACTGACCGGGCCTGGGCCGACGGGCGCCGTGGTCCGGTTCGTACGGCGGTATGTCGGGACCCGGCTGGTAGTGCGGGCCCTGGTGGATATGACGCAGAACCATGGCCAGATCGACCGTGACGATCAGCATCAGCGCTCCGCAGGCTGCCGCCCAGCCGGGGCGTCCGGCCAGGGTGAAGGCCGCTGTGCCCGCGGCGGCCCAGATCAGGCCCCATACAGTCAGCCAGAACCTCAACCGCAGGGGACTGCGTGCAGTTATCGGTTCACTCCCAGTGCGCATGACATTCGCATCTCCTACTCCAGGATGCACCAGTATCCGGTCCGTGTTCGGTCCGTTCCGGTCCCATTTTCCGAGTCCGACGTCGATGAGCCGGGAAGTGGACAGGCAGCCCATGGCAGAGCACGGCAGTCCGCGGCAGTCCGCGGGCCAGGATCCGCGGATGCCCGGGGGAGGAGTCAGTGATGACAAACGTGTGGGTGGAGCTGCCGGCCGCGGACGGCCTGGCCGAGGCACTGCTGGATCTGGCGGTGCCGCACGAGGACATCAATGAACTCCTCGCCCTGCGGGACCCGATGACGGCGGACCCCGGTCTGCGCCGGCTCCTGGAGTCGGGCGTGCGGGAGCTGGTCCAGGACATGGGGAAGATCGGCGGTGGCGGGGAACTGCCGCGGCTGCCCGAGGAGTCGGGGGCGGTCGGCCGCTGGCTCCCGGTGTACGTCTTCCTCGCCGCGCTCCCGTACGTACGGGCGTACCACCGGGAGCAGTCCGTCCCGGACGACGTTTCCCGCCGTACGCTCGCCGACCTCGGGCGCAATGTCGTCGTTCACCGACTTCGGCGCGGCACGGGCGGGCTGTTGATACCGGGCTGGATCGGGCTGCACTTCCGGGGCGAGATCTACCAGTTGGGGCGACTGCAGTTCCAGCGTTCCCGGCTCGGTGGCCGGACCGGTGAGGCCGTGCGGGCGGCGGGGCTGCCGTTCGGGCCCGGCGACCTCGCACTGAATGTGCACATCCCGGATTTCCTCGGGCCGCTCACGCCCGAGGCATGCGACCGATCCCTTGCGAGAGCCCGGGAGTTCTTCGCCCGCCACTTCCCCGAAGAGCCGTACGGCCTCGCCACATGCCACTCCTGGCTGCTCGACCCGCAGCTTGCCGAGTATCTGCCGAACGACTCCAACATCGTCCGCTTCCAGGGCCGTTTCCGGACCGCGTACAAGGAGAAGGAGGCTGACGACGGCGCGCCGCTCGCGTTCGTGTTCGGCGACCCGGAGCGGCCGCTGGACTCGCTGCCGCGCCGAACCGGCGTGGAGCGCGCCGTCGGCGACCATCTGCGAGCGGGCCGGCACTGGTACGGCGGGCACGGCTGGTTCGCGATATGAGCCGGCCCAAAGCGCAGCCGGACAAGCGAAGTTGAAGATCCTGAAGTGGTGCCCCGGAGAGCGATGAGAACTGCGCACCCTCCCGGTCTACCTCTGTGAAAGCGCTGAGGAACGCATACCGGAGGAGACCACAATGTCCGCAACGAGCGCCGTCACCACCACGAACGTCACGGCCGCCACCGCCCCCGGAACGACGCTGAGCCGCCGTTCGCACCTCGCGGTACGCACGCTCCAGATCGTGCTCGCGGTGTTCATGGCGATCCCGAGCGCCGGGCCCAAGCTTGTCGCCCACTCCTCCGCGACGGAGGCTTTCGACAAGATCGGCTTCGGCGACTGGTTCATGTATCTGACGGGCGGTCTGGAGCTGGCCGGCGCGATCGCGCTCGTGATCCCGGTCCTCTCCGGACTTTCGGCGCTCGCCTTCATGGGCCTGATGATCGGCGCCTTCATCACGCAGATGACCGTGTTCAACGGCCAGTACGCGATCACGCCCGTCATCCTCTTCGTCATCTTCGGCGGGATCGCCTGGGTGCGGCGCAATCACACGGCCGAGCTGGTCGCCCTCGTGCGCAAGCGCCTCTAGAAGTCGCTCCTGGCGGTTGGCGTCCGGCCGTCCGGCCGGCCCGCTCCCGGCAAGGAAGGGCCGCACCCGCAGCGGGGTGCGGCCTTCCTGCTGAGGCGGGGCTGAGGGGGGCGGTACGGGCTCGACCAAGGGGGTATACCGGGCATACCGTAGTAATTGACATCCGGCTCGGACGGTAGGGGGTGCCCTGATGGTCGAGGAGCTGGTGGCTGCGGGCGCGGCGGCCGCGTCCGCCTGTGTGCTGTACGTGATAGCGGGCGCGAGGGTGGTCAAGCAGTACGAGCGGGGCGTCGTCTTCCGCCTGGGCCGGCTGCGCAACGAGGTCCGGGCCCCGGGCTTCACCATGATCGTCCCCTTCATCGACCGGCTGCGTAAGGTCAATATGCAGATCGTGACGATGCCGGTGCCCGCGCAGGACGGCATCACGCGGGACAACGTGACGGTCAGGGTCGACGCCGTGATCTATTTCAAGGTCGTGGACGCCCCCGATGCCGTCGTTCAGGTGGAGGACTACCGTTTCGCGGTCTCGCAGATGGCGCAGACATCACTGCGGTCGATCATCGGCAAGAGCGATCTGGACGATCTGCTCTCGAACCGCGAAAAGCTCAATCAGGGGCTGGAGTTGATGATCGACAGTCCGGCGATCGGCTGGGGTGTGCAGATCGACCGGGTCGAGATCAAGGACGTGTCCCTGCCCGAGGCCATGAAGCGCTCGATGGCGCGCCAGGCCGAGGCGGACCGGGAGCGCCGGGCCCGGGTCATCAACGCCGACGCCGAGCTCCAGGCATCCAAAAAGCTGGCGGAGGCCGCCAAGGAGATGTCCCAGCAGCCGGCCGCCCTTCAGCTGAGGCTGCTGCAGACCGTCGTCGCCGTCGCGGCCGAGAAGAACTCCACCCTGGTGCTGCCGTTCCCGGTGGAGCTGCTGCGCTTCCTGGAACGGGCCCAGCAGCCCGCGCAGTCCCCGTCCGAGGAGCAGCAGGCCCTGCAGTCGCATCCCGCACAGCCGGAGTCGCGGTCCGAGTCACCGCCGGTGGAGAACCCGCCGGTGGAGTCGTCGCCGGTCCAGCCGGTGCCGCCGCTGCCGCCCGCGGTGCCTCCCGCCGCCTGAACGCCGCCGCGCAAGTCTCAGGCAAAGGCCAGCCGTATCGTCCGCGCTGCCCGGGTGAGAGCACGGACCCGGCCGGGTAGGAGACGTCCCGGCGCCCTGACGAGGGGCGGCTGTCCCGGCCGAAGGAGTCTGACCTGTGACGCATGGTGAACCGGTGTGCACGACTCGGCAGGGTGTGGTCCGCGGCCGTCTCACCGGCTCGGGGGTGTCGGCCTTCCTGGGCATTCCGTATGCCGCGGCGCCCCGGTTCGCCCCGCCGGTCGGGCTCGAGTCGTGGCAGGGCGTACGAGAGGCGTCGGCGTGCGGTCCGACCGTGCCCAAAGCCCCGTACGTACCGCCCTTCGACGCACTCATCCCCGAGGACTCGATCCCCGGAGGTGACGGTCGGCACGGTGAGGACGGCGAGGACCGTGGGCACGGCAGGGACTTCCTCAATCTGAACGTCTGGACGCCTTCGCCGGGGCCGGGCAGTCGGCTGCCGGTGCTGGTGTGGCTGCACGGCGGTGCGTTCGCGAACGGCTCAGGGTCGGCGTCGGCCTACAACGGCAGTGCGTTCGCGCGCGACGGTGTGGTGTGCGTGACGCTCAACTACCGCCTGGGCGCGGAGGGTTTCCTGCATCTGGACGGCGTACCGGACAACCGCGGGCTGCTCGATCAGATCGCCGCACTGGAGTGGGTACGGGACAACATCGGCGCCTTCGGCGGCGATCCGGACCGGGTGACCGTGTTCGGTGAGTCGGCGGGGGCGATGAGCATCGGCGTACTGCTGACGATGGACCGGTCGCAGGGCCTGTTCCGCCGGGCGATCCTGCAGAGCGGCGCCGCTCACCATTTCCTGCGACCGGAGTCCGCCCGGCTGATCACGGCCAGGCTGGCGGAGAAGCTCGCCGTCACCCACGCCACTCGCGAGGCTTTCGCCGCCGTACCCCTGCCCGAACTCCTCCGTGCGCAGGCGGAGCTGAGGGCCGAGATCGGCGCGCGTCCCGACCCGGCGCTGTGGGGTGAGGCGGCGCTGAACATGATGCCCTTCGAGCCGGTGACCGACGGCCTGCGACTGCCGGCGCCGGAGTGCGGTGTCGAGCTGCTCGTGGGCAGCAACCGGGAGGAGTACCGGCTGTTCCTGGTACCGACCGAGCGACTCGACGTGCTGTCCGAGCGGAAGCTGCGGGCGACGGCGGCGGCCTACGGCCTCGATCCGGACAAGGCCCTTCCGGTCTACCGCGAGGGAAGGCCGGAAGCGGTGCCCGGAGAGATCTTCGACGCCGTGGCGACGGACTGGTTCTACCGGATCCCGGCGATCCGGCTGGCCGAGGCGGTGCCCGGCTCGTACATGTACGAGTTCGCCCGCCGCTCGCCGCGCTTCGACGGCAGGCTGGGGGCGTGCCACGGCTCCGAGCTGGCGTTCGTCTTCGACAACCTCCACGATCCGGCGTACGCGCCCATGATCGGTGACGGGCCGCAGCAGGAGGTCGCGGACGCCATGCACGGAGCGTGGGTGGCGTTCGCGACGACGGGGGACCCGGGCTGGGCTCCGTACGACGCCGGCGGATCGCGCACGACGATGGTCTTCGACGAGGTATCGGGGCCGGTGACGGACCCGCGGGGGCAGGAGCGGGCACTCTGGGACGGGGTGCGCTGAGGGTTGTCCGCGGGGCGTCGGCGAGGCGTCCCGCTCGACTGCCGGAGCCCGTTGTCAGACCCCACCCGTAAGGTCGTAGATCCAGTACTTCGGTACGTGATCGGCAGAGGGAGGTGACCCGATGACGTCCGACATGCGGGAGCTGCTGCACACCTGCGCGGCGGTCTTCGTGCCGGCCGCACTGCCGCGCGAGGGGCGGGTCGCCTTCTGGGACCCGGGCGGCGACCGGCTCCGGGACGCGAGCGGCGAGCTCACGGTCGTGCGCCGGCACGGCACCGGCGTCCGCAGCCGCACCGTCCCCGCCACGCTGCTGCCGGTCGCGGAGGCCGTACCGCTGCTGACCCGGGCCCGCCGGAATCCGGCCGCCCACCCCGCCGCCGCCTGCTGGGGCGCGGCCGCGCTGCACGCCGTCCATCTGGTGGCGCGCGGCAGGCTGCTGCCCGGCCTGACCACGACCGACCATGACGCATGGCGGGCGGGCCCGCTGGACGCAGACGACATCGCCCAGCTGCGGGCGATCGCCGCCGCCATGCCGTACGAGGCGCATGCCGTCCCCGTAGGTGATGTGCGGCCGATGCGGCTGCCGGATCCCGAGGCGCTGGTCCGGTCGTTCTTCGACGCGGTGGCCGACACCCTGCCACGTACGCCCGCGGCCCCGTATGCCGCGGGAGCGCCGTTCGCGGCCCTTCCCGCACAGCATCTGCCCGCCGCG
The DNA here is from genome assembly GCF_053591755.1 of Streptomyces sp. NPDC002926. NCBI lineage: Bacteria > Bacillati > Actinomycetota > Actinomycetes > Kitasatosporales > Streptomycetaceae > Streptomyces > Streptomyces sp. NPDC002926. The sequence goes on along the minus strand of NZ_JBSFUK010000011.1, from coordinate 155,499 downwards.
CGGGAGTGGGCGGCGGAGGCCGCGGCGGGCATGGACGCGGGTGTGCGCGTCTCGCTGCGCCTCGACCTGTCCGCCCTGGAGCTCTTCGACATCGCCGAGGAGGACGGCGCGGAGCGCAATGCCGGCGCCGCCCTCGTCCAGGTGCACAGCCTCGCCGACCCGACGCTCGTCATCGACGCGGCCCGGCTGTGGGCGGGGGACGGCGACGAGGACTTCGGACCGCGCGCCAGGATCGACGCGGTGCTGGCGCTGCGCCGCGCGGCCCGGGTCTGGCCGCCCCTCGCCCGGCTGCTGGAACGGGACGTGCCCGATGTGCTCCCGCTGACCGAGAACGAGCTGTACGAGCTGCTGGGGCCGGGCGCGGCGCGCCTGGCCGCGGCCGGGGTCGCCGTGCACTGGCCGAAGGAGCTGGCGCGTACGCTCTCGGCCGCCGCGGTCGTACGCTCCGCGCCCGGCTCGGCGACGGACGGCACACCGTTCTTCGACAGCGAGGAACTGCTCAAATTCAACTGGCAGTTGGCGCTGGACGGCGATCCGCTGACCGAGCGGGAGATGGACGCGCTGGCCGAGTCGCACCGCCCGATCGTGCGGCTGCGCGACCAGTGGGTGGTCGTCGACCCGGATCTCGTACGGAAGGCGCGCAAACGGGAGTTGGGGCTGCTCGAGCCGGTCGACGCGCTGGCCGTGGCGCTGACCGGCACGGCCGAGGTGGACGGCGAGACGGTGGAGGCGGTCCCGACCGGCGCGCTGGCGGCACTGCGCGACCGGCTCACCGCTGCCTCCGCACCTGTCGCGCCCCCGGCGGGCCTCGCCGCCACACTCCGCGACTACCAGCTACGGGGCCTGGCCTGGCTGGACCTGATGACCTCACTCGGACTCGGGGGCTGCCTCGCGGACGACATGGGCCTCGGCAAGACGGTCACGGTGATCGCCCTCCACCTCCACCGTGCCCGCACGGCCCCGACGCTGGTCGTCTGCCCCGCCTCGCTGCTCGGCAACTGGCAGCGGGAGATCACCCGCTTCGCGCCCGGCGTACCGGTGCGCCGCTTCCACGGCGCCGACCGGACACTTCCCGAGCCCGACGGCGGCTTCGTCCTCACCACGTACGGCACGATGCGGACGAGTGCGGACCGGCTGGCCGCGCACACCTGGGGGATGGTCGTCGCCGACGAGGCGCAGCACGTCAAGAACCCGTTCTCGGCGACCGCCAAAGCCCTGCGCACCATCCCGACCCCGGCCCGCGTCGCCCTCACCGGCACCCCCGTCGAGAACAACCTCTCCGAGCTGTGGGCGCTGCTGGACTGGACGACTCCCGGACTGCTCGGCCCGCTGAAGGCCTTCCGCTCCCGGCACGCGCGCCTCGTCGAGAACGGTGAGGACGACGACGCGGTCGAGCGGCTGTCCCGGCTCGTCCGCCCCTTTCTCCTGCGGCGCAAGAAGTCCGATCCGGGCATCGTGCCCGAGCTTCCGCCGAAGACGGAGTCCGACCATCCCGTCGCGCTCACCCGCGAGCAGGCGTCCCTCTACGAAGCGGTCGTACGGGAGACGATGGCGGCGATCGAAGACGCGGAGGGCATCGCGCGCCGCGGTCTGGTGATGAAGCTGCTCACCGGGCTGAAGCAGATCTGCAACCATCCCGCGCAGTATCTGAAGGAGCACAGCCTGACGGAGCACGGCGCCGCGCCGGGCGCCGGCACCGTCCGGCTGGCGGGCCGCTCCGGCAAGCTGGCCCTCCTCGACGAACTGGTGGAGACGATCCTCTCCGAGGACGGCTCGGTCCTGATCTTCACCCAGTACGTCTCCATGGCGCGCATCCTCTCGGCGCACCTCACGGCCCTGGCGATCCCTTCCCAGCTCCTGCACGGCGGCACCCCCGTGGCCGAGCGGGAGCGCATGGTGGACCGCTTCCAGTCCGGCGAGACCCCGGTCTTCATCCTCTCCCTCAAAGCCGCCGGCACCGGTCTGAATCTGACCCGGGCCGGCCATGTCATCCACTTCGACCGCTGGTGGAACCCTGCCGTGGAGGAGCAGGCCACGGACCGGGCGTACCGCATCGGCCAGACACAGCCGGTACAGGTCCACCGACTGATCGCGGAGGGCACGGTGGAGGACCGCATCGCCGAAATGCTGGCGTCCAAGCGCGCGTTGGCGGACGCGGTCCTCGGCTCCGGAGAGGCGGCCCTGACCGAACTGACCGACCGTGAGCTGGCCGATCTCGTCTCCCTGCGGAGGCCCTCATGACGCCGCGCTCGCAACCCGCCGGTCCCCGCCACGACGACCGCCGCCGTACGTTCCCCGCCCTGGAGCCGCTCACCGGCGAGGAGTTCGCGTCCAGTTGGTGGGGCAACACCTGGGTGGAGGCGCTGGAGGAATCGGCCCTGGACCGGGCCCGCCTCCTCCGGGGCCGTGCCTACGCGGGTCGCGGCCATGTCGACGCGATCACGGTCACGCCGGGCCGGGTCGTGGCGTACGTCCACGGCACCAGACCTCGCCCGTACCGTACGGAGATCCGCCTGCGCACCCTCTCCGACGACGACTGGGACGACTTCCTGGCAGCGGCGGCCGCCCGCCCCGACCACATCGCGGCCCTGCTCGACAAGGATGTGCCGCACGCGCTGGCGACCGTGGCGGGCCTCCTGCCCACACCGGGCGACCTGATCCCCGACTGCTCCTGCCCGGACGACGGATATCCCTGCAAGCACGCGGCGGCGCTCTCCTACCAGACGGCCCGGCTGCTGGACGAGGACCCGTTCGTGCTGTTCCTGATGCGCGGCATGGGCGAACGCGAAATCCTCGCCTCCCTCGCCCATCGCAACGCGGCCCGCTCGGCCGCCGAGCGCACCACCGCGGCCGCCGCCACCGCCGTACCGACGGTCCCGGCCCACGAGGCTCTCGCCCCTCGCTCGCTCCCCCTCCTTCCGCCGCCGTTCCCGGCTCCGGCTCACCCGGGCCGCCCGCCGTCCTACCCCCACTCGCCCGGCGGGCCCGACCCTCTTGCCCTGGATCTCCTCGCCACCGAGGCCGCCGCCCGCGCCCACACCCTTCTCACCACCGGCACGGACCCCACCGCGGAGCTGACGGAATGGCAGGACGCGGTCCGCCTTGCCGCCGCCCACCCGGGCTCGGGCCTGACCGCCTCCACCCGCGCCCTCTACCGCGATCTCGCAGCCGCCACCGATCACACCCCCACCGACCTGGCCCGCGCGGTGGCGGCCTGGCGCCAGGGAGGGCGCGAAGCCCTCGCCGTACTCGAAGAACCCTGGGACCCGCCCGCCGGGCCGTTCGACCGCGCCCGCCCGGCCCTGATCGCCGCCGACTTCCCGCACTTCCGGCCCTGGCGCAACCACCTCTCCACCAGCACGCTGCAGCTCCGCTTCGGCCGCAACGGCCTCTGGTACGGCTATGAATCGGACGCGGACCGCGAGGACTGGTGGCCCCGCGGTACTCCGGACACCGATCCGGTCGGCGCGCTCGCCGCCCTGCTCGGCAGATGACGGTCCGAGCGACCGGGCTGCCTGCCTCAGGACCACGGATATGCCGTCGGCTCGCCGGCAAGTCGGCCGCTTCCAGACGCTGACGGGCCTGGCCCAGTGATGCGGCGCTCATCTCGATCCGAAATTAGTGCGTATATCAACCGTTATGTCCTGCGACCTCTGATCGACATGACCATGTGCGCGACGCGTGTGTGCACCCGGACGGCGGATCAGTGCAGGGCTCTCTTCCAGCTCCCACCGGCGCCCACGGCGCCGCGCTCCGCCGTCGGCCCGTCGAGGACGTCCTGGCCGATTGGTGCACCCCGTGGGACTGGTGACCCACGGCTACTCGCGAGTGAACTGGTCACCAACGCCGTGGCCCACGGCGACGGCCGGGTCGGCCTCGCGCTCTTCTTCACGGCGGCAACGGACGGCAGCCCCCGCGCCGTCCTCCGGATGGAAGTCGCCGACACTCCCCCGAGCCCACCCGCCAGGGAGGACTCGGGGGAGACGGCGAGCACGGCCACGGGGTCCTGCTCGTGGATGCGCTCTCCGACCAGTGGGGTCAGGATCTTCTCGCGGAGGGAAAGCGCGTTTTGGTGCGAGTTCGCTCTGGCTGGGGGCCCCGACGGGTGCGCCCCGAGTTCTGAAGGAGACCGCGAGGTCGCAACCAGAAAGTCACGATCATGGCGGATTTGCCCCACGCGCCGGAAGGTGACCGCGCCATGTCCGTCCATGCTCACCGCGAGGCGCTGCGCGTACTCGTGCTGTGCGGCTCGTTTCGGACCGGCTCAATGAACTCCCGGCTGGCGGCGCTGGTCGCCACGCTCGTGCACCGCAACGGCGCCACGGCCGAACTCGCCCACCTCCGTGACTTCGACACGCCCTCGTACGACGGAGATGTCGAGGCGGCCCAGGGGCTGCCCGAGGGCGCCTCCGCACTGCGCGACCGCATCCAGGAGGTCCATGCGGTCATCATCGCCTCCCCCGAGTACAACGCCTCGGTACCGGGCGTGGTGAAGAACGCCATAGACTGGGTGTCACGGTTCCGGCCCCAGCCGTTCAAGGACAAACAGGCGCTGCTCGTGTCAGCTTCCCCGTCCATGCTGGGCGGCAACCGAGGTCTGTGGTCGCTGCGCGTTCCGCTGGAACACCTCGGCGCCCGCGTCTACCCCGACATGTTCAGTCTCGCGCAGGCCCACCAGGCCTTCGCCGAAGACGGCGAACTGGTCGACGGCGTACTGCAGGAGCGGCTGACGGCGACAGTCGGCTCCTTCCTCGACCTCGTCGAAGCGGACACTCTCTACCCCTGCCTGCAGCGGCGCTGGTACGAGTTCCTGGGCGACTGTACGAGTGCTCCCGTGACACAACGCGCCGAGTAGTTGCCGATGTCCGACCGAAGGGTCCGTAGATGACGACCGACTTCCCCGGCGGAGCGGAGTTGACCCATCTGCTGGTGGTCAGCGACCTCGCCCGGTCCCGCGACTTCTACCGCGACGTCGTGGGCGCCGATCTCGTCCGCGAGTACGGTGGAACCAGCGCCGTCCTGCGCCTCTGCGGGACCTGGTTGCTGCTGGTCACTGGCGGCGGACCCACAGAAGACAAGCCCACCGTGACATTCACCCCGCCCCCGGACGCCGACCGGGTGAGCCATGAGATGACTTTCCGCGTGGTTGACTGCCGCGCGGCCTACGCCACGCTGCGCGCCCGGGGCGCGCAATTCTTGACCCCGCCCGTGGAGCACGATGCGGAGGTCCGCTGCTTCTTCCGCGATCCCGACGGCCATATGCTCGAACTGAGCGAAGGGCGCTGACACTTCACGGTCTGCTCCCGGCCGACCGCTGGAAGCCGGAGCATGGCATCACCGGGCCGCCGCTCATGCCATCACGCACGCTCGTGTCCCCGGCCGGGATTTCCGGCTGGGGCGCACCGTCACGCCTCCTGGCACGCTTCGCATGGAGGTCAGCGCCCGCGACCGCGGTGCCCCGGCGTCGCCGGGGCACCGCGGGTCACAGGCCCTCCGCCCACCTGACCAGCGTGGCGAAGTCCTCCTCCCGCAGCCCCCGCCGCGGATGGATCCGCAACAGCAGCGCGGGTGCGTCGTGGTGGGCCGCGACGTGTGCCGTGTCCAGGTCCGTGATCATGTCGTCGACCCAGGCGAACGGGCGGCCCGCCGCCCACTCCAGCAGCGGCCGGGTCTTCCAGTACAGCCCGTCCGGGTCCTTCGTGAAGAGTTCCGGCCACTCGATCACCGGGAGGTCGGCGGGCAGGCCGATGCCCGGGGCAATCATGGTGTTGGCCTCGTGCATCCAGGTGGTCGCCCAGGCCAGTTCGAAGGGGAGCCCCGTCAGCCGCGGCCCGTGGGCCGGGTTGAGATGGATGCGTAGGCCCCGGCGGTGGCGGCGGGAGCCCGGGGGCTGGTGGGACAGCCAGTACGAGGGGTGCAGGCGGTGCGTCGCGTAGCCGCGCAGGCGCGGCAGACGCGCCGCGTAAGGGTTGAGGGGGCCGTCGACGTCGAGGAGGAGCAGCGGGCGGTCCGTCATGGGAAAGGACTGCCCGTTGCGCCGGCCGCACAAGCCGATTCTCCAGGGCGGGCCATGGCCGCTTCCGTGCCGTCGACGGCGCGCGCGACCGAGCCCGGGGCGCTGTCAGAAGTCGGCGAGCGTCGGCTCGTCCAGCCTGGCCACGGAATCCTGCGCGTACGCCTCGATGTACGCCTGTCTGATCCGCTCGATCAGCGGACCGCGGGTGTGGGCCTCGCCTGCCGGGTACAGCAGGATCAGCTCGTACGAACGCTCCTTCTCGATGGTGCCGTTGGAGTCCCGCCACTGCCCGCGGCCGTCCTGGACCGTCAGCCCGGACGGGAAGTTCGGCGTCACAATCCGGTCGACGAAGGCCATGAACTGCGCGTCGGTCACATCCGGCCCGCCGTCCGGCCGCTCGGTACCGAAGAACAGCCGCGTCTCGATGTACGCGGCACCGCGCGCCGCGGCGTAGGAGCCCGACGCGGCCGTGGGCGCCTTCGCCTGTTCGCCGTCGAGCGCGCCGGTGGCGGCGGGCGCACCCACCGCCAGTACGGCGACGGTGGTACCGGCGACGGCGAGGAGAGTGCGCTGCTTCACAGTGGGCACGGGGATCGGGCCTTTCCTTCGGGGACCGCGGGGCGGCCGCGGCGTGCGTTGCGACGTGGCAAGCAGGCCACGAAACCGTGCGTCGGTAACCCGGATTCGGTCGGCAACCACCCACATGAGCCGCAGGGCGTCGTATCCCGGCCGGGAAAGAAGTTCGATAAGACGCACACTCGATGGAGTGAAAGGCGTATTTTTCCATAACTCGAATGGCCTCATCGGTGTTGGTTCGGGAGCGGGCGAGTGCCCGCGAATTTCTCCTGAAGGCAGGGAACCCATGAGGCAGGTTCACCGAAAGGGTCTGGTCACCGTGATGCTCACGGGTGGCGCGCTCGCTATGGCGGGGCACGCGCACGCAGACTCGAACGCGGACGGCGGTGCGGCCCACTCGCCCGGACTGCTGGCCGGCAACACGGTGCAGCTTCCGGTGAACGTCCCGGTCAACGTGTGCGGCAACACCGTCAACGTCGTGGGACTGCTCAACCCGTCGGCAGGCAACGACTGCGCCAACACCTCGCACGGAGCGCAGCTGAGGCCGGGCGCACACACGGCAGGCGGCGGTGCCGGCGCCGGAGGCAGCAAAAAGGATTCACCCGGAATTCTCTCCGGCAACGGCGTTCAGGTCCCGGTCGACCTGCCGGTCAATGTCACCGGGAACTCCGTGAACGTCGTCGGCATCGGCAATTCCGCCGTCGGCAATTCCTCGTCCAACACCTCCGGCAAGCCGCCCGTGCGGCCGAGGCCCGCCACGCCGCCGAAGGCCGCGGCGCCGCACAGGCCGGCGCCCCGCGCAGCGACGCCCGGGCCCTCCGCCGCACTGGCGCACACCGGTTCCGGACAGGTCGCCTTCGCCGTGCCCGCGAGCGCCGCGCTGCTGCTCGGCGGCATCGTCCTCCACCGCCGTACCCGGCCCGCCCGGGAGCGCGGCGGCGCGGCCTGGAAGCACTCGGCCCAGGAGCACTTCACCCAGCAGCGCTCCGCCTAGGCGCGCCAGGACGCCAGTACCGCATCGATCACCGACGCCACCCCGGCCCGCGCTTCATGGCGGGCGACTCCGGCCATCAGCAGGGTGTCGTACTCCGTGTCGAGATGCCGTACGGAAGCCCGCACCGCGGCCGTGACCGCTCCCTCCTCCAGGGAACGGCCCGCCGCGGTGCGGCCGACCCGGCCGCTGCCGCGCACCGAGGCGTGCGCGGCCACCTCACGGGCACGCGCGGGCGGACAGCCCGGGAACAGCCGCAGGATCTCCGCGGCGAACGACGCGGTGAAACGTACATCCTCGGCCCCGCGGCGGACCGCGTCGCGCTCGCGGCGACGGGCCCGCGCGTCGGCGTCCGCAAGACACGACAACTCCGCCCTGGCCAGCGCCGCCTCCTCGACCAGCAGCCCCTGGCGTTCGTACCGCCTGCGGCGGCGATTGAAGCGGATCACCACCGCGCACAGCGAACTCGCCTCGCGGGCCCGCCGGGTGAGAGCCGTGGAGCCCCGCGGCAGATACACCAGATGGGCGAGGTCCGCACAGTCCAGACAGACCGGCGCGTTGAACTCGAGAAGATGCAGCGGAAGAGGGCCCTGACGGCACTCCGCGCAGTGCCGGCGCTTCAGTGGTTCGATCACCACCAGGTCCATGTCCGCAGCGTACTCACCAGGTACGCTCCGCTGCCATGACGCTGCGCTGTGCCGTACTCGACGACTATCAGGATGTCGCGCTGTCCATGGCGGACTGGTCGGCCCTCGCTCGGGACGTCGAAGTGCGTTCGCTGCAAAGCCACTTCACGTCCGAGCAAGAGGTGGCGGAAGCCGTCGGCGACTGCGAGATCCTCGTCGCGATGCGCGAACGCACCCCCTTCTCCGCATCTCTCATCGCCCGCCTGCCGCGCCTCGAACTGCTCATCACCTCCGGTATGCGCAACGCCTCCATCGACCTCGAAGCCGCAGCCCGCCACGGTGTCACCGTCTGCGGCACCGCCAGCAGCTCCGAACCGCCCGCCGAGCTGACCTGGGCGCTCATCCTGGGACTCGCGCGGCATGTGGTCCAGGAGGGCTCGGCCCTGCGGCAGAACGGACCCTGGCAGAGCACGATCGGCGCCGATCTGCACGGACGCCGGCTCGCGCTGCTGGGCCTCGGCAAGATCGGCGCGAAAGTGGCCCGCGTCGGCCAGGCCTTCGGCATGGACGTCATGGCGTGGAGTCAGAACCTCACCGACGAGCGGGCCGCCGAGATCGGCGTCGCGCGAGCCCGCACGCTGGGGGAGTTGCTCGAGGCCGGTGACTTCGTCTCCGTACATCTGCAGCTCAGCGACCGCACCCGCGGACTGATCGGCGCGAGCGAGCTCAAGCGCATGCGGCGTACGGCCTACCTGGTCAACACCTCGCGGGCGGCGATCGTCGATCAGGCGGCGCTGGTGCGGGCGCTGCACGACGGCCGGATCGCCGGCGCGGGCTCCGACGTCTTCGAGACCGAGCCGCTGCCGGCCGGCGACCCGCTGCGGTCCGCGCCGAACTTCCTCGGCCTGCCGCACCTCGGCTACGTCACCCGGCGCAATTACGAGGGCTATTTCCAGGAAGCTGTCGAGGACATCGCCGGCTATCTCGAGGGCCGTCCACTGCGCACTCTCAGCGCACGCCCGGCGCCGCCGCCCCGATGAACTCGGACAGCGTCTCGCGGGCCTGCTCCGAACGCTGCGAACGGTCCGCCTCGTCCGGTGCCTCATGCATGCAGTTCGTGACCTCGAAGGCGTACGCGGCCAGCTCCAGCGCCGCCGCGTCGTCGCAGACCAACTGGACACGGATCAGCGCCTGATGGGCGGAGGAACGCAGCCGGTACGAGTCGATACGCGCCTCCTCGGCCACCGCGCTGCCCGGCCTCTCCTTCGCCCGGTGCCAGCGGTCGTTCTGACCGCGCCGGTAGTCGACGAGCGCCCCCGCGAAGGCGCTGTACGCGGCGATCCGCTCCTGGCGGAGCTGTTCGGCACGGGTGAGAGCAGCGGCGCGCTCGGCGGTCTGGCGCTGGAAGTAGTGAGTGGCCACTGAGCCCAGCAGAGTGCCTATGACCGCAATGACGGCTGTCTCCATGGTCCTACTCCCCGAGGGATCTGAAAAATCGTTCGAGCGTGGGTGACAGGCGTTGCTAACTTGATCGACGTGGCGAAACTCAATCAGATCATCGCAGTGGAGAAAGGCGTCAAGTCCAAGGCGCACCAGGACCTGACGGCGGCCCATCACGGGCTGCAGAAGCCTGCGCTGCTGGCCGGCATCTCGCGTACGTACCAGCCCAAGGACGAGGAGGGTGAGCAGCTGCCGCCCGAGTCCACGCGGGTCCAGGTCAAGGCCGAGGACGTGCTGCGCGAGACCGCGAAGACGCTGACCCGGCTGTTCGACGTCACCGCCACCAAGGACTGGGCCAACTGCGCCGCGCGCGCCGATGTGACGGTGGACGGACGCGTCCTGGTCAGCGAGGTGCCGGTGGCGTATCTCCTCTTCCTCGAGAAGCAGTTGACGGACATCAACACCTTTGTGCGCAAGCTGCCTGTGCTGGACGCTTCGGAATCGTGGACGCAGGACCCGTCGACCGACGCCTGGAAGACCGAGTCGGTACGGACTCTGCGTACGAAGAAGGTCCCGCGCAACCATGTGAAGGCCGAGGCGACCGAAAAGCACCCCGCGCAGGTCGAGGTGTACTACGAGGACATTCCGGTGGGTTACTGGACGACCGTGAAGTTCTCCGGTGCGCTGCCGGCCCGGCGGGTGAATGAACTGCTGGAGCGGGTGGAGAAGCTCCAGCAGGCCGTGAAGTTCGCCCGCGAGGAAGCGAACGGCGCGGATGTCACCGACCAGCGGGTGGGTGACGCCGTTTTCGGCTATCTGTTCGGGTAGCCTCAATGACTCCCCGTCCGCCTGTGTGCGGACGGGGTGCGCGAGGAGCGCAAGCTGAAACTGAAGCTTGTCGTGACTGAGCGGTTCCAGTGGAGGTTCGATTCCTCCCCGCGGCATTTTCCGTACGTACGGGCCGCGGTAGCCCAATTCGGCAGAGGCAGACCGCGATCAATCTCAGACTATTGCTCCAGACTCAGCATTCGCCGCCGATCGCCGGATCGACCGGGCCCGGGCCCTGGTGCGTCGAGATGCCGGTTCAAGTCCGGCCCGCGTAGCTCGATACGCGGTGGTCCAAAGGCAGGACGCGGCGACATAACGACTGACCCGGGTTCTCAAGTGTGCCGGCGTGCGACATGGGTGGCATCACAGGGCTCGGGGGCCGGCTACGCCCCCGGGCCCGCTCCCTTTCCCGGTCCCTTTTCCGGGACCCCATTTCCTGTCCCTGTTTCCGGCTCCCGTTCCGGGCGCCTGTCCGGTCCCGGTCGCGACGCCGCTGGGGGACCGAAGGAGACTCCCCGACCCGCGAAGAAGCGGGCGAAGTCGGCCAGCGGGAGGTCGGCCGCTCGCGTCCGAGGCGTCGTCCCGGACGGATTGTGGAAATGCACGCGGTCCTCCGTGCGAGCGGTGAGCAGCACCAGATGGCCGCCTCTGCCGGGCGCCGGGCGGTCCGGGTTGCGGATCTCGTAGTGCACCGACGCCATCACCGTCCGGCCCTCGTCGAGGAGCGCGAGGATCTCCTGCGGCGCCAGCCGGCGGTGGACGGTGGCGGTGAGCCCGTGTGCTTCCCGCGCGTACGAGGCGAGCGGCGCGTAGATCAGGCCGCGGATGACACCGTCGGAGTCCTCGGTGTAGGCGCCGTACTTCAGCGCTCCGTCGCGCAGTTCGAAGAGCGAGGGGGATCCCGGACCGAGCGCCATCCGTAGACAGGTCATACCGCACAGATGGCCGCACCAGCGCCCGTACTCCTCCCGGGTCATCGCGCCCGAGGACTCCCAGGCCGGGTCGGTGGCCGGGTCCAGGCCGCCGTACACGATCTGCTCGATCAGCTCCGGGGAGGCGAACTGGGTGTGGACGGGGACGGAGCAGGTGGAGCAGCAGGTCACGGGAGGTATCCACTCAGGAAGCGGCTGATCGCGGTGTCGGGAGCGTCAGCGTACGCGCCCGATCCGGCGCCCATCGGATACCTTGGGGCAGTTTTGGCGACAGTGCGGGCGGGTGTTCGCGAGGGAACGCCGGAGCCGCGCGGAGGAGTTGGAGGGTTCCATGGGGTTCAGAGGATTGCTGCCGCGGAACAGACGGCAGGGTCGTGCCCGCACCGCGATGGTCCTGGTCGGCTGTCTGGCGGCGCTCGCCACCGTGCCGTCCGCCGCGAACGCCACCCCCGGCAGCGGCGTCTCGGCCACCGTGCTCGCGCAGGGCGTGTCCCAGGGGACCTTGAAGCTGAAGGCCAAGGGCCGCACCGATGTGGTCGTACGGACGATCACCGTGGCGCCGGGCGGGTACACCGGCTGGCACACCCACGCGGGACAGCTCCTCGCCGTCGTCAAGTCCGGGACGCTCACGCGGACTCTCGACGACTGCTCCGTCGAGGTGAGCCCGGCCGGGACGGCTTTCATCGAGCCGTCCGGCAAGAACCACCGGCACATCGGGCGCAACCTCGGCAGCGAGCCGGTCGTGCTGTACGTGACGTATCTGCTGCCCGCGGGCAGCCCGCTGTCGGACGACGCGGACGCTCCGCCCTGCGCCGGTAAATCCGGTAACTAGCGGGGTGGCCGGGCCGGCGGGTGGCTCCGGCGTGCCGCGCCGACACCCGGCAGGGCGATGATGAACGCGTGCGACTCGAAGCGATCACCTGGGAGCGGCTGGCCGAGGCCCTCGTCGACCGGGTCATGGAGACCGAGGCCGAGGACGGCAGTCCTTGGCTGCGCGTCGGCATCGACGGGGCTGCCGCCTCCCCGGCCGGTGCGCTCGCGGAGCGGGTCGCCGAGGCTCTGCGGCTGCGCGGGCGGGGCGTGCTCGTGGTCGGGACGGGCGGGTTTCTGCGGCCCGCCTCGCTGCGGTACGAGTACGGGCGCGAGGATCCGGACACGTACTACAGCGGCTGGTTCGACACCGGGGCCCTGTGGCGGGAGGTCTTCGGGCCGCTGGAGGCGGGTGGCAGCGGGCGGGTGCTGCCCGATCTGTGGGATCCGGCGACCGATCGGGCGACCCGCAGCCCGCATGTCGAACTTCCGCCCGGCGGCGTGCTGTTGCTGCACGGGCCGTTCCTTCTCGGGCACTGGTTCCCCTTCGATCTCTCCGTGCATCTGCGGCTGTCGTCCGCTGCGCTGCGACGGCGTACGGAGGAGAGCGGGCGCTGGACACTGCCCGCGTTCGAGCGGTACGAGGACGAGGTGGGCCCGGGAGAGGCCGCCGATGTGCTCGTACGGGCCGACGATGCGAACCGTCCGGCGTGGGGCGGACTCGGCTGACGCACTACGGCCGGCCGCCGATCACCGTCACCGCCTCCGCGCCGGCACGGCAGCCCTGCGCGGCGGCCTCGCGGGCCTCGGCCCCCGCCAGCCGGGCGGCGAGGAAGGCGCCGGTGAAGGCGTCGCCGGCGCCCGTGGAGTCCACCGCCTCGGCGGGGACCGGCGGGACGCGGGCCGTGACCCTGCCGGACTCCGCGACCACCGCTCCCTCGGCACCGAGGGTGACGACGGTGAGTGGGACTCGGCGGCTCAGTACGGCGGCGGCGACGGCCGGGTCGGCGAGGCCGGTGAGCAGGCGGGCCTCGTCGGCGTTCGGGATGAGGACGTCCGCGCCGTCGACCGCTGCAAGCATGCGGTCCACGCCGAGTTCGGCGATGAAGCCCGCCGAGGCGGGGTCCACGCTCACGGGGACGCCCCGGGCCCGCGCCGACTCAAGGGCAAGCAGAGCGAGTTGGCGACTGGTGTCGGCGAAGAGCAGATAGCCCGAGAGATGCAGATGGCCGACGCCGTCCAGCAGCGACGGCGACCAGTCGGTGGGGGATATCCGCAGCACCGCGCCGCTGTCGGTGAGGAACGTCCGCTCGGCGGTGCCGTCGACGAGGGCGATGACGGTGGCGGTCGGGGCCTCCTGGTCCGGGATGAGGAGAGGACGGACGCCCGCGTCCCGCAGCCGCTTCTCGTGCCAGCCCGCTTCGCCGTCGCCGACCCGCCCCAGCAGCCGGACGTCCGTGCAGCCCCAACGCGCTGCCCAGCACGCCGCGTTGGCGCCTGCACCGCCTGGCAGGATACGGATCCGGGCCGCCGTGTCCGTCCCCCGGGCCAGCGGGGAGCGGTGGCGGGCCACCACATCCGTGACGACATCCCCGAGGACGAGCAGCGCCCCTTTCGTCACAGCGCGCCCCCGGCCGTCGCGCCCCCGGCCGTCGTGTCCCCGGCCGTCGTCTTCGCGGTCAGGGCCTCCTCGGGCCCTGCCTCCTCGGTCACAGGGCCGCCGCGATCCGCGCCGCCAGCCGCACATTGCCGCGCACCGCAGCCAGGTTGGCCTCCACCGAAGCCCCCTCGGTCTGCCGCATCAGATGGTCGAGGAGGAACGGGGTCACGGCCTGGCCGCTGATGCCCCGCTCCCGGCATTCGTCCAGCGCCTCGCCGAGCACCCGGTCGTGCAGCGCCGGATCCAGCTGCTCCCCCTCCGCCACCGGATTGGCGACGATCAGCGCCGACTCGGGGCCGCCGAGAGCCTCTTTCGCCCGGATCACTTCCGACACCTCTTCCGGTGTACGGACCGTCCAGTCGACGGGCTCGCCGGACGAGGTCAGATAGAAGCCGGGGAAGCGGTCGGTGCCGTATCCGAGGATGCCGACGCCCAGCGTCTCCAGCCGCTGCAGCGTCGCCGGCACATCCAGGATCGACTTCACGCCCGCGCACACCACCGCGATCCGCGTCTGCGCCAGCAGCCGCAGGTCCGCCGATTCGTCCTGTGTCTCGGTCCACTCGCGATGTACACCGCCGAGCCCGCCGGTCGCGAAGACCCGGATACCGGCCCGCGCCGCCAGGAACGCCGTCGCCGACACGGTTGTCGCCCCGCTGGCCCCGGCCGCCAGCGCGGGCGCGAGATCCCGATGCCCGAACTTTCGTACGTCGTCGTCCTGTGCGATCCGCTCCAACTGAACCTTGTTCAGTCCGATATGGGCCCGGCCGTCCAGTACGGCGACGGTGGCCGGAACGGCGCCCCCGAGCCGTACGAGCTCCTCCAGCTCCTCGGCGACGGCCAGATTGCGCGGACGGGGCAGTCCGTGCGCGATGATCGTCGACTCCAGTGCGACGACGGGGCGGCGCGTGGCGAGCGCTTCCCGCACTTCCTCGGACAGCACGAGTTCATGTGATGGCATGTCACCATCTCTGACACAGCGGCGGGTTGCGCAAACGTCAGCCGCACATCGGCGGTTTCGGCAGCCGGTCCGTCCGTACCACCCGGATCACCGAGCGCGAACCCGCCGCCTTCGCATCGGCCTCGCTGCGGGCGACGCCGGCGCACTGCCTCTGGCCTGGGCGTCGCCGTACTGCGGGGTAATGCAGGGGGTACGCCGCCGAGCGGGGGCCGAGGGCGTGCGCGGTCTCCGGCGTACGCCAGGTGACCAACTCGCCGCCGGTGCGCACCCGGTCGATTCCGTTGGCCGCGGCCGACCCGGTCACTCTCGCGACAGGCCCCAGCTGCCCGAGGCCGCCGAGATGTCCGAGCCGTCCGAGGCCGCCGAGCGGAAGTCGCGCAGCTTCGCGGGCGGCGCGGGCAGCGGCGCCGCGGCGCGCGCATCGTCGCGAGCGACACCGCCCACACGGGTGGCCGCGCCGGACGCCTCGGCCTCGTGCCCGGCGAGCGGCCCGGTCTCGGCTGCGGCTGCCCAAAGCCTCCTCAGCGGCCCCCGTCGGCCGCCGGAACCGGCCGGCTGAGCGCTCTGCGCACCGCGAGCGCCGCCAGGGGCAGCAGCAGGCAGGCGCCGACCAGGTTCAGCCAGCCGTAACTCGCCCGCGCGACGATCAGGCCGGCGGCCGCGCCGCCGATGCCCGCCGTTGTGCTCATGGCCAGATCGGACAGGCCCTGCACGGCGGCGCGGGCGGGCTGCGGCACGGAGTCCGTGAGCAGCGTCGACCCGGACACCACGCCCGCCGACCATCCCAGACCGAGCAGAAAGAGACCGGCTGCGGTCTGCCCGTGGCTCGCTCCCGCCGTACCGGCCAGCAGCGCGGCCGCGCAGAGGAGTCCAACGGCCAACCCGATCACCGCAAGCCTGCCGATACGGTCGGCCAGCCAGCCCGTCAGCGGCGAAAAGGCGTACATGCCCGCGATATGGCCGCTGATCACCAGGCCGATCAGCTGGATCCCCGCGCCGTGGTGGCTGAGGGCGACCGGAGTCATCGACATGATCGACACCATCGCGGTGTGCGATACGGCGACGGTGACCAGCGCGAGCCGGGCCATAGGAGACTCGCGCACGGCCCGCATCCCGGCCCGCAGCGAGCGTCCTTCGCGCGAGCGGTCGGCCGGGGACAGGGCGCGGGCGGTCAGCAGCGGATCGGGGCGCAGCAGGACGAAGACCATTACGGCGGAGACGAGGAACACCCCGGCAGCCCAGACGAACGGGCCCGCGGCGGCCGGAATGCCGATCCCGGAGACGCTGCGCCCCGCGGGGGCCGCGATATTGGGGCCGAGCACCGCACCGATCGTGGTCGCCCAGACGACATTGGAGATGGCACGGCCGCGCCGCTCGGGCTCGGCCAGATCTGCGGCCGCGAAACGCGCCTGCAGATTCGCCGACGAACCGGCGCCGAACGCGGCCATGCCCAGAAGCAGCAGCGGAAAGTTCTCGATGACCGCGCCCAGTACGACCACACCCGCCCCCAACGCCCCGATCACATAGGCGAGGACAAGCCCGGGCCGCCGTCCACGGGCCGTCATCAGCGCGGCCAGCGGCATGGACAGCAGCGCGGTCCCGGCCACGGTGGCGGTCGGGGCGAGCCCGGACAGCGCCTCGGTCCCGCTCACCTGCTGCGCCAGTACGGCGGCCAGCGCGATACCGGTCGCGACGCCGAGCCCGCCGAGGATCTGGCTGGCGATGAGTACGGCGGTGATACGCCTGCGCAGCGCGGGCAGGTCGTCAGCCGAAACGGGGGCGAGAGCCGCGGCCTTGTCGATCGAGGTCACCGCGCGTACGCCGTTCCACCGCCGGCCGCGAGGGCGGCCGCGATCCTGATGTGGGCGGCGCGCCGTTCCGCGTCGGGCACCGGAGGCAGCACTTCCTCCCACAGTGGGAGGAGCGACCCGCGCAGCTGTGTCATCCCGGCGGGCCGGGCAATCAGCCAGAAGTGCAGATGGGCGGATCCGTCGCCCCAGCGGTTGATGTGCACCCGTGCGATGCCGCCGAGGGACAGCACCGCGCGCTCGGCACGCTGGAGGAGCGGACCGAGCTCCGCCGCACGCTCCACCGGCAGGTCGGTGAAGTCGTGGTGGCCGCGCGGCCGCAGCATGACGACCGCCGGCAGCCGGTCCTGGTCCCCGACCGGGTCCAGCCGCCAGTGATCGTCCGCCCAGAGAGACTCCTCCACCCCGGAGGCGCAGGCACGGCACTCCCCGGGCCCGCCCTCGCCGCTGCGCGGAGGCTCGGGCAGCACCGGAGCCGTGAGCGCCTTGACCCGCAGCTCCCCCGTGAACGGGAACGTCTCCCAGGTGGTGAGGGAGAGGTCCCCGAGCGGCAGCGGCTCGCCGATCGGCAGCCGGGCGACGTACCCTCCGGGCTCGGAAGTGTCGGCCGCGTCAGGGACGACGGATATGCCAGGTGCGTCTGGGCTGGTAGTCACTGACGCAGTGTGCCAGCCGGTACGCGCGTGCGAAACCGTGTCCGGGGTTTGCGGTCCGAGGAGCCGCCGGAGCTGTCCGAGCGGCCCCTGACCGGCGCAAGGGACTTTGGGGGCAGCGGCCGGAGGTCCGCCGGGCCGGGCGTCGGCGTGCGGTCTCGGGGCGGGAAGGTGGAGCCGCAATCGGGCACGGCGTTCAGAACAGCGGCTCGGGCAGCACCCCCTCCAGCGCCAGCAGCTTCCGCTTGGTCTCCAGGCCGCCACCGAAGCCGCCGAGCCCGCCGTCCGTCTCCACCACCCGGTGGCAGGGGACCACCACCGGCAGTGGATTGGACCCCATCGCCGCACCCACAGCCTGCGCCGCACCCGGCTGCCCCACGCGCGCGGCCAGATCGCCGTACCCGACGACCGTCCCGTACGGCACGCCGTCCGCCAGCTCCAGCAGTACCTGACGGTTGAACCCGCCGGACAGCGTCCAGTCCAGCGCCAGGCGGAACTCGCGCAGCCCGCCCGCGAAATACGCCGACAGCTGACGTATCGGCTCGGCCAGCAGTCCTGTCGCGTCCTCGGCCGGCTCGGCGCCCAGCCGCCCGGCCAGCCGCCCGAGCGCCTTGTCCCGCACGGCCGCGTCGGCATGGAAAACCACGCTCACCAGACCCTCGTCGGTCGCGGCGAGCAGCAGCGGCCCGATGTCCGTGCGCACGACGGTCCACTCGAAGCTCTTCATGCCGACCACCGTACGACCGGGCACTGACAACGCGGGATCGGCCTGGCCCGGCCCACCGCCACGCTCGCGTCGGATCATGGGACGGTCGGGGGGTGGCAGCAGTCGGCCAACGACGAACAGGCGAAGTGTGGACACAACGTGAACGTGACCGCCCAGAACGCTTCACGTGACAATTTCCCGTGCCGATAAGTCTCCGCTCAGATGTTTGCTTACGCTGGCGCCAGCCAAACTCTCGCCCCCGGACCGGACGTCGCGTCAGGGATCACCGGGATCACACAAGGAGCGGAGGGCATACGGGCATGCAGGGCACTGTGGATGGATTCAGTTACGGCCTCGTCACACCCGTGGCGGCGTACTTCATGGCGTGCCTCGGCGGGGCCCTGGGCCTTCGCTGCACCATCAGGTCCGTCCAGAACCGACGCTCCTTCAAGCCGGGTTGGCTCGCACTCGGCGCGACCGCCATCGGCTCGGGCATCTGGACCATGCACTTCGTCGCGATGATGGGCTTCACCGTCGCGGGGGCGCCGATCGGCTACGACAGGCCGACCACCTTCGCCAGTCTCGCCGTCGCGATCGTCATGGTCGGTATCGGGATCTTCATCGTCGGCTACCGCGGCGCGAGCCCGATGGCTCTGGTCACCGGTGGCACGATCACCGGCCTCGGAGTGGCCAGCATGCACTATCTCGGTATGGCCGGAATGCGGCTCCAGGGACGCCTCGAGTACGACACCCCGACCGTCGCCCTCTCCGTGGTGATCGCGGTCGTGGCCGCCACCTCCGCCCTCTGGGCAGCCGTGTCGATCCACGGCTTCATGGCGAGCCTGGGCGCCAGCCTGGTGATGGGCATCGCGGTGAGCGGTATGCACTACACGGGGATGGCGGCGGTCAGCGTCCATCTGCACGGGGCGGCCGGCTCCGCCGGCCAGGGCAGCTCGCCCGCCGCCCTGCTGGCGCCCATGCTGACCGGCCCGGTGGTCTTCCTGCTGCTCGCCGGAGTGGTGGTGATGTTCGACCCGCTGCTGGTGATGGGCGAGCCGAACTGGCGGCTCCCCGAGGCGGGGCAGGCCGCGCGCCCCGGCGTGCCCGCCCAGCGGAAGCCGTCGCACGGGCAGCCTGCCTGGGCTGCCGACCGGTCCCCGCGCCGCGCGGCCCAGAGCCAAGAAGCACCCCGCGCCACCGACTGGTGAACGGGTGACGTGAGCCACCGCGGATCCTCCGCCGGTTGTCAGTGGTGAGTCGTACGGTGGATCCATGCGGCCCGTTTCCAAGATCGAACGTACGGTGGCGCCTTTCGAGGTCATCAGCTCCTACCAGCCCAGCGGCGACCAGCCGACGGCCATCACCGACCTGGAGCGGCGTATCCGCGCAGGTGAGAAGGATGTCGTCCTGCTCGGTGCGACCGGCACCGGAAAGTCGGCGACGACCGCCTGGATGATCGAGAAGCTTCAGCGCCCGACGCTGGTGATGGCGCCGAACAAGACCCTGGCCGCCCAGCTGGCGAACGAGTTCCGCGAGCTCCTGCCGAACAACGCCGTCGAGTACTTCGTCTCGTACTACGACTACTACCAGCCCGAGGCGTACGTCCCGCAGTCGGACACCTACATCGAGAAGGACTCCTCGATCAACGAGGAGGTCGAGCGGCTGCGCCACTCCGCGACGAACTCCCTGCTCACCCGGCGCGATGTGGTCGTGGTCGCCTCCGTCTCCTGTATCTACGGCCTCGGCACCCCCCAGGAGTATGTCGACCGGATGGTGCCGCTCAAGGTCGGCGAGGAGATCGACCGCGACGAGCTGCTGCGCCGGTTCGTCGGTATTCAGTACACACGCAACGACGTGGCGTTCGCACGCGGCACCTTCCGGGTCCGCGGCGACACCATCGAGATCTTCCCGGTCTACGAGGAGCTCGCCGTCCGCATCGAGATGTTCGGTGACGAGATCGAGGCCCTCTCCACCCTCCACCCGCTCACCGGCGAGATCATCAGCGAGGACCAGTCGCTGTACGTCTTCCCGGCCAGCCACTATGTGGCGGGACCCGAGCGCATGGAGAAGGCGGTCAACGGCATCGAGAAGGAGCTCGAGGAGCGGCTGGCCGAGCTGGACAAGCAGGGCAAGCTGCTGGAGTCCCAGCGGCTGCGCATGCGCACCACGTACGACATCGAGATGCTGCGTCAGATCGGCTCCTGCTCCGGCGTCGAGAACTACTCCATGCACTTCGACGACCGCGAGCCCGGCACCGCGCCCAACACCCTCCTCGACTACTTCCCCGAGGACTTCCTGCTCGTCATCGACGAGTCGCATGTGACCGTGCCGCAGATCGGCGCGATGTACGAGGGTGACGCCTCCCGCAAGCGGACCCTCGTCGACCACGGCTTCCGGCTGCCGTCCGCGCTCGACAACCGGCCACTGAAGTGGGAGGAGTTCCAGCAGCGGGTCGGTCAGACCGTCTACCTCTCCGCCACTCCCGGCAAGTACGAGCTCTCGCGCGGCGACGGCTTCGTGGAGCAGATCATCCGTCCCACCGGGCTCGTCGACCCGCAGGTCGTCGTCAAGCCCACCGAGGGCCAGATCGACGACCTGGTGCACGAGATCCGCGAGCGCACCGAGAAGGACGAGCGTGTCCTGGTCACCACGCTCACCAAGAAGATGGCGGAGGACCTCACCGACTACTTCCTCGAACTGGGCATCCAGGTCCGCTATCTGCACAGCGATGTCGACACCCTGCGCCGGGTCGAGCTGCTGCGCGAACTGCGAGCCGGTGAGTACGACGTTCTGGTCGGCATCAACCTCCTCCGTGAGGGTCTCGACCTGCCCGAGGTGTCGCTGGTGGCGATCCTCGACGCCGACAAGGAGGGCTTCCTGCGCTCCGGCACCTCGCTGATCCAGACCATCGGCCGCGCGGCGCGCAATGTCTCCGGACAGGTCCATATGTACGCGGACAAGATCACCGCGGCGATGGAGAAGGCCATCGAGGAGACCAACCGCCGCCGGGAGAAGCAGATCGCGTACAACACCGAGCGCGGTATCGACCCGCAGCCGCTCCGGAAGAAGATCAACGACATCGTCGCGACCATCGCGCGCGAGGAGGTCGACACCGAGGAACTGCTCGGCTCCGGCTACCGGCAGGGGAAGGCCGACAAGGGCAAGGGAGCAAAGGCCCCGGTCCCGGCGCTCGGCGGCAAGGCAGGCAAGGCGGGCAGGGCCGGCAAGAAGGGCGAGGTGCTCACCGACCGTCCCGCGGCCGAACTCGCCGGGATCATCGAGGAGATGACCGACCGCATGCGGGCCGCGGCGGCGGACCTGCAGTTCGAGGTCGCTGCGCGGTTGCGCGACGAGGTGGGCGAGTTGAAGAAGGAACTGCGGCAGATGAAGGAGGCGGGACTCGCCTGAGTCCCGCACACGTGTGTGTTTCAAGACCGACACAAAATCGAGCCAACTGTGCTGTGCGTCCGGCGCCACTGCGTAGGGTGCAGGGCAACCGCACATGGGGGCGGCTGCAATTCGGGAGAAGGGGACAGCGCGTGACGGTCAACATGACCAAGGGTCAGGCCATCAGCCTGCAGAAGAGCGACGGGGGCACCCTCACTGCGGTGCGGATGGGGCTCGGCTGGCAGGCAGCTCCGCGCCGCGGTCTGTTCGGCTCGCGCACCCGGGAGATCGACCTGGACGCCTCGGCGGTGCTGTTCGCCGACAAGCAGCCGGTGGACGTGGTCTTCTTCCGCCACCTCGTCAGCGACGACGGCTCGGTCAAGCACACCGGCGACAACCTGGTCGGTGGAGCGGGCTCCGGCGGCGACGACGAGGCGATCCTCGTCGACCTGCAGCGGGTGCCGGTCCACATCGACCAGATCGTCTTCACGGTGAACTCCTTCACCGGCCAGACGTTCCAGGAGGTGCAGAACGCCTTCTGTCGCATCGTCGACGAGACCAACGGCCAGGAGCTCGCCCGCTACACGCTGGCCGGCGGCGGCCAGTACACCGCGCAGATCATGGCGAAGGTGCACCGGGTGGGCGGTGGCTGGCAGATGACGGCTCTCGGCACCCCTGCCAACGGCCGTACCTTCCAGGACCTGATGCCTGCGATCCTGCCGCACCTGTAGGGACGGCTCGTACGCAAGACGCAGCTCCCGGAGGCACCAGGCCGCCGGGAGCTGCACCCATTACCACCACCGAACACCGCACAGCACCGAGGGGACAGAGGCGATGACGGCCGAGCTGGTCCGGGGGCAGAACCACCCCTTGCCCGACACCTGCCTGGAGATACGGGTGTCCGCCGGCCATCCGGTCGTGGCCTGCACCACCTGCGCCGACGAGCGGGGGACGGTACGGGACGAGTGGATCGCGCACCCCGGAGCACCCGCGCTGCCCGGGGTCGAGGTGTCCCCGCAGGCCACCGAAGCACCCCGGTTCACCATCGACCTGGAGGCAGTGCCCGTGGCGGTGCACCAGGTGAACGTGCTGCTCGCGCTCCCCGAAACCGGTGGCGGCCCGGCTCACTTCGGCGCCACCGCGGCACCCTTCGTGGCAGTCGTCGGCCGGGACGGCACCGAGCTGGCCAGCTTCACCATCACCGGCCTCGACGCCGAGACCGCGCTCGTCGCGGTCGAGCTGTACCGCCGCCAGGGCGCCTGGAAGGTGCGCGCCGTCGGCCAGGGATACGCGGGCGGGCTCGCGGAGCTGCTGGCCGACCAGGGGCTGCCGAAGGCCCGCGAGACGGCCGCAGCTATCCAGCAGACGGCGGCGCCGCGCGCACCCCGGGCCGAACCGGCGCAGCTGCGTACGCGTGGCGCGGACGGTGTGTTCACCACGCCGTCCACGCCGACCATGCCGCGACCGGACCCGAGCCCCACGGCCGGGCCGGACGCCACACTTCCCGACGGTCCCTCCGGTCCCGGTCGCCAGCTCGGCGCACCGGGCGGACCCGTGGGTCCGCAGCAGACGCCCACGCCCGACCCCGCGCCGGGTCCCGGCGGGCCCATCGACTACGCGCACCCGCGCCGCCAGTCCGCCGCACCCCCGCCGCCGCCCCCGGCCGCACCGCCCGCCCAGCCGGGCCGGCCGGCTCAGCCCGTCGCGGGCGACGCCACCGGCTGGTCCATGGAGGAACGGCTCTACAACCAGATCTGGGGCATGTTCGAGGATCTGGCCCGCAGTGCGGCCGCGTACCGCAGCGCCGTCGACTTCGCCGAGTCCCGGATGGACAAGGAGCTCGACACGGCCCTGTCCGACCCGCGCAGCCGTATCGGCGGCGCCGGGGACGCCGCCCGCGAGGCGGCGCGCGCCAAGTACGAGCAGCTGACCGACCAGGCCCGCCAGGTCCTCGACCGGGACCTGGCCCAGCTCGCCGCCGAGTCCGACGTCGTCGAGCCGGCCCTGCCGCCCGCCTTCGCCCGCTGGGACAACCCCGCCTGGCACGCGTACCGCGTCCCCATGGAGATCCCGATGGCGCTGCGCCTCGGCGATCTCCATCTGCCCGAGAGCCCGGATCTGCGCATCCCGCTCCTGGTGCGGCTGCCACTGGAGCGCGGGTTGTGGGTGGACAGCGGCCGCTCGGGCTCGGAGGCCGCGATGGAGCTGGACGAGGCGCAGCTGCGCAAGCTCGCCCTGGACTCCGCGGTGGCGCACGCCGCCCGACTGCTCGCGGTCTATCCGCCGGGCGAGTTCACGGTCCATGTCATCGACCCGGCGGGCACGGCGGCTGCCTCACTCGCTCCGCTGGTCGACTCCGGGGCCCTCGCCGGGCCGCCGGCGGCCGGCGCCCAGGGCGTGAGTGCCGTACTCGCCAAGCTCACCCAGCGCGTGGACCTGGTGACGATGGCGGTGCGCGGCGGCGCGGCAGACTCGCTCCCGCCCGATCTGGACACCGCGGAACAGCTGCTGATCGTCAATGACTTCCCGCACGGCTTCGACGACCGCGCGGTCACCCAGCTGCGCTATCTCGCCGACGAGGGTCCGGCGGTCGGCGTCCATCTGCTGATGGTCGCGGACCGCGAGGACGCGAGCGCGTACGGCCCGGTGCTCGACCCCCTCTGGCGCTCGCTGCTGCGCATCACTCCGGTCCCCGACGACCATCTGTCCGACCCCTGGGTCGGGCATGCCTGGACGTACGAGCCGTTGCCGGTGCCACCGGGCAGCGGGGTGCTGCGGCAGGTACTGGATCAGGTGACCGAAGCCCGTCGCTCCTGGCGCCGCTGACCTGCACACTTGGCATCCGCTTTACCGAAACCTTTACCTCCCTTTGGTCTTTCCTGTACTCTTCTTTGCGCGGAGGGGAGTACTCCCGACTCGCGGCGTTCCCGTCAGTACGGACCGGTATCGGTCCCGGGGCGTCGGCCCGTTCTGCGGCAGCGGCCGCCCGGGTGGAGGAGACCTCCGGCAGCGACGACGCTGATCAGTAGCCGTACGACGCCGGAGGCGCAGTGGACGTTTCATGGACCCTTTGGGCGCTCACCATTCTTGGTCTGAGTGCTCTGATCGCCATCGACTTCTTCATCGGGCGCAAGCCTCATGACGTGTCCGTCAAGGAAGCCGGAATCTGGACCGTCGTCTGGATCGTCCTCGCCGCACTCTTCGGGCTCGGTCTGCTGATATTCGGCAACAGCCAGGCGTCGGGCGAGTTCTTCGCGGGCTTCATCACCGAGAAGTCGCTCAGCGTCGACAATCTCTTCGTCTTCGTCCTGATCATGGCGAAGTTCTCGGTGCCGTCCCACCTCCAGCAGCGGGTGCTGCTGGTAGGCGTGCTGATCGCTCTCGTCCTGCGCGCGGTATTCATCGCCGCGGGCGCCGCGATCATCGCCAGCTTCTCCTGGGTCTTCTTCATCTTCGGCGCGTTCCTGATCTACACCGCCTGGAAGCTCATCCAGGAGGCGCGCTCCGACGACGAGGAGGACGAGTTCGAGGAGAACCGGCTCCTCAAGTCCGTCGAGAAGCGCTTCGGCGTCGCCGACAGGTACCACGGCACCAAGCTCTTCATCCGGGTGAACGGCAAGCGCGTCCTGACCCCGCTGATGATCGTCATGCTCGCCATCGGCACCACCGACGTGCTCTTCGCACTGGACTCCATCCCCGCGATCTTCGGCCTGACCCAGGACCCGTACATCGTCTTCACCGCCAACGCCTTCGCCCTCATGGGGCTGCGGCAGCTGTACTTCCTCATCGGCGGACTGCTCAAGAAGCTGGTCCATCTCAGCTACGGCCTGTCGGTCATCCTCGGTTTCATCGGAGTCAAGCTGGTCCTGCACGCGCTGCATGAGAGCGGCGTGCATGTCCCGGAGATCTCGATTCCGTTCTCGCTCGCGGTCATCTGCGGTGTGCTGGTCATCACCACCATCACCAGCCTGATCGCCTCCAGGAAGAAGGCCGAGCGGGAAGCGGCCGAGGAGGCCCAGAAGGCCGACGTCGAAGTCTGACGGGCGCACGGTGGTGAAGTGGCGGCTGACCGGGGCAGCCGCCACTGCGCGGTACGGCGCTGTACGTGAAAGCGCTCAGTACGTCACGGTGATCCGGCGGGCCGGACCGTCGACGCGGACCGATCCGCCGTAGGGGATGACCAGCTGAGGGTCGGTGTGCCCAAGGTCGACGTCGAAGACCGTCATGGTCCTCGGGGCGTACGCCGCGAGCGCGCGCTGGACCGCCTCGCGCTGCTCGTCGGCGTAACGCGCTGCCGAGGACGGGTCGTTGGGCTGCTCGAGCGACCAGGTCTTGGGGCGTCCCATCAGGAGCGCGGGGAAACGCCGCAGCAGTCCGCGCTCGCCCATGTTCCGCAGTATCCGGAACACCTCCGTGGCAGGCGGCAGCTCTTCGGACGTCTCCAGGAACAACACACAGCCGTCGTACGCGGAGAGGTCGGAGCGGATCTCACGATTCGCCATCAGCAGCCAGGAGAGAATTTCCAGATTCCCGCCCCAGCTCCGGCCCTCCACCACCCGCTGGGGCCCGTACCAGCTCCAGCCGCCGCCCGGCCGCGTTTCCGGCTCCGCCGCGAACGTTGCCGGGTCGGCCCAGTCGCGGTCCACGTCACGGAACCGCTCGGCAGGCCGCAGCTCGTAGGGACCCGTGGTGAACAGCGCGGCGCGCAGCGACTCCTCCGTCTGCGGGGCCATCGCTCCCGGCCGTCCCAGCTCGCACATCACGCTCGCACCGTGGTAGCCGACGATCCCGGTGTTCCACAGCCGGGCCAGCAGATTGATGTTGTCGCTGTAGCCGAAGAAGGGCTTCGGATTGGCCCGGATCAACTCCCGGTCCAGCAGCGGCAGCACGGTGATCTGGTCATCCCCGCCGATGGACGCCATCACCGCCCTGATCGAGGTGTCCGCGAAGGCGGCATGAATGTCGTCGGCCCGTTCCTGTGGTGTGGACCCCATCTTCCGGGTCGCCGGATACTCAACCGGTACGAGCCCGAAGTCCTTCTCCAGCCGCCGGAGCCCGAGTTCGTACGGCATCGGCAGCAGCCCGGGCAGGCCGCTGGACGGCGAGATCACGCCAATCCGGTCACCGGGGAGGGGTTTGGGCGGGTACGCAGGTGATTCCATGGGGGCGGAGACTACTGGGGGTGCCCCGTGGAGTCGCGCGAATTCCGGGCCCGGGCGCCCTGCCGGCGGCCCCCCACTGGCTGTACCGGCTCTGGGAGTTGGGGCAAGCCCACGCGAGGCTGTGGGGCGCCCACGCCCTCGCGTGCGCCGCCGACATGGCGGGGTTGCGAGTGACGGACCGCCGCGCGGTCACCGGGGCGCCCTTCCGCTGGGTGGAGATGGCCGAAGACAGCCCGCCGCTGCCGTGATCCGCCGACTACCAGCCGCGCTCGCGCCACTCCGGCAGGTGGGGCCGCTCGTCGCCGAGTGTCGTGTCCTTGCCGTGGCCCGGGTAGACCCAGGTCTCGTCCGGAAGCTGGTCGAAGAGCTTCGTCTCGACGTCGTTGATCAGGCTCGCGAAGGCCTCGGGAT
This sequence comes from Streptomyces sp. NPDC002926, assembly GCF_053591755.1. NCBI lineage: Bacteria > Bacillati > Actinomycetota > Actinomycetes > Kitasatosporales > Streptomycetaceae > Streptomyces > Streptomyces sp. NPDC002926. Next base: position 128,535 of record NZ_JBSFUK010000011.1, on the reverse strand, counting down.
CCTTCCAGGTGTTGCCGACTCCGCCGGGGAAGAGGCAGTCGCCGGTGAAGACGTGCGGCGGGCCGTGCGGGTCGTCGTAGACCAGGGCGATGGAGCCGGGGGTGTGGCCCACCAGATGGCGGGCGGTCAGCTCCACGCGGCCGACGCGGATTGTGTCCCCGTCCTCGACCGGTACGTCGGTCGGGACGGGAATGCCCTCGGCGTCGTAACGGCCGGCGAAGGTGCGGGCGCCGGTTGCCGCGACGACCTCGGCCAGTGCCTGCCAGTGATCGCCGTGGCGGTGGGTGGTGACGACGGACGCGATGGAGTCGTCACCGATCAGATGGAGCAGGGTCTCCGGCTCGTTGGCCGCGTCGATCAACAGCTGTTCGCCGGTGGTCCGGCAGCGCAGCAGATAGGAGTTGTTGTCCATCGGGCCGACCGCGACCTTGGAGATCATCAGGTCGGTCAACTCGTGCACATCGGCCCGGCCGCCGACCTTCACCACTCCGCTGTACGTCATGGACCAAGCCTATAGCGGGGGCAGCGGGGGAAGCAGGGCTCCCGCGGTGTCCAGGTCCGCTCCGTCGCGGCGGCCCGCGAGCCAGCCGAGCAGCGCGGGGGCGGCGCCGGAGACCGTGACCGGGGCGCCGTCCTCACCGCCGGTCCGCCACTCGCCGCTGTCCGCGACGATCCGGGTCGGCGGGACGTCCGCGCGGCCGGAGAAACGCTGGGCGAGGAAGGCGATCTCCCGCCCGGTGAACTCCTCGGGCAGGTCCTCCAGCTCGTAGCCGATGCCCAGATCCACGTGGTGCAGCTCGACCTCGATGAGACGGCGGAAGGGGATGCGGGCCGCGGTGTCCGTCACGCCGTTGCGGAGCTCGACGGTGCGGCTCCAGTCGGCGGGGACGGCGCCCGCGGCCTGGAAGCGGGCGGTGGTGTTCCGCACATCGGCCAGCTGGACGCCGAGGGGGCGGAGCGCGTCCCGCTCGATGTCGGCCTCGCGCGCTTCGGCGCTCACATACATGGGGCGGCCCTCGAGAATATTCACGAGTGCGTCGGCGTTACGCGAGAGGTGGGCCAGGACGTGACCGCGACTCCAGCCCGGAAGCCGGGACGGCTCGGCGCACGCCGCGTCGTCCAGTTCGGCGGCTGCGCCGAGGAGTCGTTCGGTCGCTTCGTGTACAGAGACCAGGTCGCGCACGGGATCGATCATGGGGAAGACGATAGCCCCGCCACACGATCGAGTGAAGGTGTCTTGGCACCGCCGAAAATCGAATGCACGTGCTATAGGCTCGGTGGAGGCATCCTTGACAGTCGGGCGTTCGTTTGTCCGGCAGTCATTGATCTCGTGGTCCCTCTAGCCTGGACAGTCCGGGGCGGGGGCTGTGCCCCCGATTCTTCTACGACCTCTTCAAGAAAGGTGCGGACCCGGCGTGGCCGACCGTCTCATCGTTCGTGGCGCTCGCGAGCACAATCTCAAAAACGTCTCGCTCGACCTCCCTCGTGACTCCCTCATCGTTTTCACCGGGCTCTCGGGGTCGGGCAAGTCTTCCCTCGCGTTCGACACGATCTTCGCCGAGGGGCAGCGCCGGTACGTCGAGTCGCTCTCCTCGTACGCCCGGCAGTTCCTCGGACAGATGGACAAGCCGGACGTCGACTTCATCGAGGGCCTCTCCCCGGCCGTCTCCATCGACCAGAAGTCGACCTCGCGCAACCCGCGCTCGACGGTCGGCACCATCACCGAGGTCTACGACTACCTCAGGCTGCTCTTCGCCCGTATCGGCAAGCCGCACTGCCCGGAGTGCGGCCGGCCCATCGCGCGCCAGTCGCCGCAGGCCATCGTCGACAAGGTCCTCGAGCTGCCCGAGGGCAGCCGCTTCCAGGTGCTCGCGCCGCTGGTGCGGGAGCGCAAGGGAGAGTTCGTCGACCTCTTCGCCGATCTGCAGACCAAGGGGTACAGCCGGGCGCGGGTCGACGGGCAGACCATTCAGCTATCCGAGCCGCCCACATTGAAGAAGCAGGAGAAGCACACCATCGAGGTGGTCATCGACCGCCTCACTGTCAAGGACAGCGCCAAGCGGCGGCTGACCGACTCGGTCGAGACCGCGCTCGGCCTCTCCGGCGGCATGGTCGTGCTCGACTTCGTCGACCTCGCCGAGGACGACCCCGAGCGTGAGCGGATGTACTCCGAGCACCTCTACTGCCCGCACGACGACCTCTCCTTCGAGGAGCTGGAGCCCCGCTCCTTCTCCTTCAACTCGCCCTTCGGCGCCTGCCCCGACTGCAGTGGCATCGGCACCCGTATGGAGGTCGACCCCGAGCTGATCGTCCCGGACGAGGAGAAGTCCCTCGACGAAGGCGCGATCCACCCCTGGTCGCACGGCCACACCAAGGAGTACTTCGGGCGACTGATCGGCGGCCTCGCCCAGGCCCTTGGCTTCTCCACCGACATGCCCTGGTCCGGACTGCCGCAGCGCGCCAGGAAGGCCCTGCTGTACGGACACAAGACCCAGCTCGAGGTCCGCTACCGGAACAGATACGGACGGGAGCGCGCCTGGACCACCCCTGCCTTCGAAGGGGCGGTGCAGTTCGTCAAGCGGCGGCACAGCGAGGCCGAGAGCGACTCCAGCAGGGAGCGCTTCGAGGGCTATATGCGCGAGGTGCCCTGCCCGACCTGTCATGGCACCCGGCTGAAGCCGATCGTCCTCGCGGTCACCGTGATGGAGAAGTCCATCGCCGACATCGCCGCGATGTCGATCAGCGAGTGCGCGGAATTCCTCGGCGCGCTGAAGCTGAACGCCCGCGACAAGAAGATCGCCGAGCGGGTGCTGAAGGAGGTCAACGAACGGCTGAAGTTCCTGGTCGACGTCGGCCTCGACTATCTCTCGCTCAACCGCGCGGCCGGCACCCTCTCCGGCGGCGAGGCACAGCGCATCCGGCTCGCCACCCAGATCGGCTCCGGCCTGGTCGGCGTGCTCTATGTCCTGGACGAGCCGTCCATCGGGCTGCACCAGCGCGACAACCACCGGCTCATCGAGACCCTCGTCCGGCTGCGGGACATGGGCAATACGCTCATCGTCGTCGAGCACGACGAGGACACCATCAAGGTGGCCGACTGGGTCGTCGACATCGGCCCGGGCGCCGGTGAGCACGGCGGCAAGGTTGTGCACTCCGGCTCCCTGAAGGACCTGCTGGGCAACAAGGCGTCGATCACCGGTCAGTATCTGTCCGGGAAGCGGGCCATCCCGACGCCGGACATCCGCCGGCCCACGGACCCGGGACGCCGGCTCACCGTCCACGGTGCCCGTGAGAACAATCTGCGCGACATCGACGTCTCCTTCCCCCTCGGGGTCCTGACGGCCGTCACCGGCGTCTCAGGATCCGGCAAGTCGACGCTGGTCAACGACATCCTCTACACCCACCTGGCCCGCGAGCTGAACGGCGCCAAGTCGGTACCGGGACGCCACACCCGCGTCGACGGCGACGACCTCGTCGACAAGGTGGTGCACGTCGACCAGTCGCCCATCGGCCGTACGCCGAGGTCCAACCCGGCGACGTACACCGGCGTCTTCGACCATGTCCGCAGGCTCTTCGCGGAGACGATGGAGGCCAAGGTCCGGGGCTACCTCCCCGGCCGGTTCTCCTTCAACGTCAAGGGCGGCCGTTGTGAGAACTGCTCCGGCGACGGCACCATCAAGATCGAGATGAACTTCCTGCCGGATGTGTATGTCCCGTGCGAGGTCTGCCACGGAGCGCGCTACAACCGGGAAACCCTGGAGGTCCATTACAAGGGCAAGTCCATCGCCGAGGTGCTGGACATGCCGATCGAGGAGGCGCTGCACTTCTTCGAGGCCGTCCCGACGATCTCCCGCCATCTGCGGACGCTCAACGAGGTGGGCCTCGGCTATGTCCGTCTCGGCCAGTCCGCGCCGACGCTCTCCGGCGGTGAGGCACAGCGGGTGAAGCTGGCCTCGGAGCTCCAGAAGCGTTCCACCGGCAGTACGGTCTACGTCCTGGACGAGCCGACGACCGGTCTGCACTTCGAGGACATCAGCAAGCTGCTCCACGTGCTGTCCGGGCTGGTCGACAAGGGCAACACGGTCATCGTCATCGAGCACAACATGGATGTCATCAAGACCGCCGACTGGGTTATCGACATGGGCCCGGAAGGTGGCAATGGCGGCGGCCTGGTCATCGCCGAAGGCAGTCCGGAACAGGTCGCGGGAGTCCCGACCAGCCACACCGGCAAGTTCCTGCGGGACATCCTGGACGCCGAGCGGATCAGCGACGCGGTGGTGCCCGCGCCGCGCAGCGCCACGAAGAAGGCGCCGGTGAAGAAGACGCCGGTGAAGAAGGCCACAGCGGTGAAGAAGACGGTCGCCGCGAAGGCGGCCCCGGCGAAGAAGACGGCCACGGCGCGCACCAGCCGGGCCCGCAAGGCCTGACGCGGTCACCGTCGCGTCCCCGAGCGCCGGACGGGCAGGATTTCCCGGCCCGTCCGGCGCTCGATGACGAACCGGCTGCCGGACGGCCCCGGCTCCTCCCGCAGCCGTCAGCCTTCCAGCTCCGAGGCGTACGGCGGCTCCGCACCCGTGCGGGAGCACGTGATCGCCGCCGCCCGGGACGCGAACCACAGCACCTCACGCCAGCCGTCCGCGTCCAGCGCTGCCGAGGCATCCGCAGACAGGGCGTTGCGGCCCGCGAGGCTGTGCAGCAGTGCCGCGTTCACCGTGTCGCCCGCGCCGATCGTGTCGGCGACCGGCACCGGCGTGGCCGGAACCGAGACCTCCAGCCCGCCCCGCGTCCGTACCGTCAGCCCTGCCGCGCCCCGCGTCAGTACCACCACCGCAGGCCCCTCGGGTACACCGCCGAGCCACTCCGCATCATCCTCGGAGAGCTTCAGCAGCGACACATACGGCAGCCAGCCGGCGAACCGTGCCCGATAGGCGTCCGCGTCCGGGATCAGGCCGGCCCTGATGTTCGGGTCGAGCAGGGTGAAGACGCCGCGCCCCGCCTCCCGCCGCAGCAGCGCCTCGTACGCGGTCGCGCCCGGCTCCAGCACCAGCGAGCAGGTCCCGAGCGCCAGGGCCCGTACCGAATCCGGCAACGGCCCCGGCAGCTCGAAGAGCCGGTCCGCAGTGCCCTGCACATAGAAGCCGTACCCGGCGGAGCCGTCCGTGCCGATGGCCGCGACCGCGAGGGTCGTCGGCTCGGGGCCACGCTGTACCAGCGACGTCCCGACCCCCGCCGCATGCAGCCCGGCCAGCAGCGCCTCGCCGAACCCGTCCGTCGAGACACGCGAGCAGAAGGTGACCGGTGCGCCGAGCCGTCCCAGGGCGACGGCCATGTTGTACGGACCGCCGCCGAGCCGCGGCAGCAGCACCGGCAACGCCTCGCCGCCCCCCTGCGGGACCAGGTCGATCAAGGACTCTCCGGCGACGACAATCACGGCCCAGAACGTAACCCATGGCCCCAGGACGTGACAGGTGGCCCACACGAAGGGCCACCGATCTCCGCCGGTATCGTCGGGTCTGTCAACCGACACCCCGTCCGCGACGCCGCCGTCCGACCGATGCCCTGATCAGTGGAGACTTCATGTCCGGCCAGCCCACCGCCCGCCGCACCGTGCTGAAAGGCGCCGCCCTCGCCGGGGCCGCCGGGCTGGGGGTCGCCGCCTGCTCCACCGAGTCGAAGCTCGGTCACGCCGAGAACCCCACGCCGACCGCGCCCGTCGACCTCGGCGCGGCCGACGCCGTCCCGGTCGGCGGCGCCAAGCTCTACCGTGAGCAGCGCCTGGTCGTCAGCTGCCCGGCCAAGGGCCAGTACAAGGCCTTCAGCGCACAGTGCACGCACGCGGGCTGTGTCCTCGACAAGCTCGAGGGCACCGAGGGCAACTGCCCCTGCCACGGCAGCCGCTTCGACGTCACGACCGGCAAGGCGGTCCACGGCCCGGCGACCGTGCCGCTCCCCGAGGTCCCGGTCAGGGTGACGGACGGCAGACTCGTCGCGGCGCCCGACGCGTAAGCCGTCGACAGGCCGCCGTCTCAGTCCCAGTCCCAGTCGATCCCGAGGATCCCGGGCCGTACGCCCTGCTCGACGGTGTGGACCGTACGGTGCCGTCCGCTCAGCGTCAGATCCGTCCGGGCGCCTCGCGGCGCACCCGTCGTGGCCTGCGCGAATCTGCGGCACCGCACCGGCAGCGCCCCCTCGTCGAAGCGCACCTGCAATACGTACTGCCCGCCCGCGAAGCTGAAGCCCCGCACATACTCACGGCTCGGCCCGCCGGTCCCGTCCTCGAAGCCGTAACCGAAGAAGTACGTCTCACCGGCGCGCAGCCGGGCGTCGAACAGCAGCTCCGCGACGAGCACCCCGGTCTCCCGGTGCCACCGCACCCGCCCGGTGCGGCAGTTCTCCAGCGCGCTCACCTCCACCCGGGCCGGGTCGCAGCCCGGGTCGCCGTGATGGATGGCCAGATAGCGGTCGATGCCGTCGCGGTGGGCGCGTACGACGTGCTGCGAGTCGCGTCCGACCAGTTCGCGCCCCGCGCCGATCCGTACCCGCTCGTGGTGCCCCACCGTGTGCAGCCCGCCGTCCGTCGGCTGCTCCAGGTCCGCCAGCAGCTGCTCGACCGCGCCGGAGGCCTCCACCAGTGAGCGGTACGAGCGCGCGGCCGGGCGCTCGACATCGCCGCGCGCGCCGCCCTCGCCGGCACCGAGCAGCCTGACCAGTGAATTCCCGGGCAGCTCGAGCACCTCCTCCAAGGCGCGTACGGCCCGCAGCGACTCGGGGCGCTGGGGGCGGCGCGCCCCCTGCTGCCAGTAACTGAGGCTGGTCACGCCGACCTTGATCCCGCGGTGGGCGAGATGGTGCTGGACCCGCTGGAGCGGCAGTCCACGGACCGCGAGGGCGGCGCGCAGAGCCAGATGGAACGGGCCGGTGTGCAGCACCTGTGCCAGATCGGCCTCGGTGTGCCCCATGGTTTCTCCAGGGGATTTCAGGGATCTCAGGGATCACAGGGGATTCAGGGATCGCGTGAATGTTCACGGGAGTGGCTGACCGCTGAGGGTGGGCGGTGACAGGCGTCCAGGTGGAGCGGGACGGAGGTTTTCACATCCCGGCCACAGCATTCACAGCGCCGTGTCACTCCGCATTGAAGCGTGTTGACCTGGCCTCGACAAGGACTGATGCTCATCCGCAGCGTCCGGACGCGCTCTTTGCCTCCGCCGCCGCCGGAACGGGCGCCCTCGTTGCCCTCCTGCGCGGTGCCACGGCCCTCCGGCCGCGCCGCCGGTCCTGAGAGCCCCGGGCGCCCGGCGCTACCCCCACGGTGCCGGGCGCCCGGACATGACCGCGCCGTCACACCCCGCCAGTAGGGTGGTCAACATGGCAGACCCCTCCAGCTACCGCCCCAAGCCGGGACAGATCCCCGACTCCCCGGGGGTCTACAAATTCCGCGACGAGCACCGTCGGGTGATCTACGTCGGGAAGGCCAAAAGCCTGCGCCAGCGCCTGGCCAATTACTTCCAGGACCTGGCGAATCTGCACCCGCGCACCCGCACCATGGTCACCACGGCCGCCTCCGTCGAGTGGACCGTCGTCTCCACCGAGGTCGAGGCGCTGCAGCTGGAGTACTCCTGGATCAAGGAGTTCGACCCCCGGTTCAACGTCAAGTACCGGGACGACAAGAGCTATCCGTATCTCGCGGTCACCCTCAACGAGGACTTCCCACGGGTCCAGGTCATGCGCGGCGCCAAGAAGAAGGGTGTGCGCTACTTCGGTCCGTACGGACATGCCTGGGCGATCCGCGAGACCGTCGACCTGATGCTCCGCGTCTTTCCCGTACGCACCTGCTCATCCGGGGTCTTCAAGAACCACGCCCAGAAGGGCCGGCCCTGCCTGCTCGGCTATATCGGCAAGTGCTCGGCGCCCTGCGTGGGCCGGGTCACCCCCGAGGAACACCGCGAACTGGCCGAGGAGTTCTGTGACTTCATGGCCGGCCGCACCGGCACGTACATCCGCCGCCTGGAGAAGCAGATGATGGCGGCCGCCGACGAGATGGAGTACGAGAAGGCCGCCCGCCTGCGCGACGACATAGGGGCCCTCAAGCGGGCCCTGGAGAAGAACGCCGTCGTGCTGGCCGACGCCACCGACGCCGATCTGATCGCCGTCGCCGAGGACGAGCTCGAAGCCGCCGTACAGATCTTCCACGTCCGCGGCGGACGCGTCCGCGGCCAGCGTGGCTGGGTCACCGACAAGGTCGAGGCCGTCGACACCGCCGGCCTGGTCGAACACGCCCTGCAGCAGTTGTACGGCGAGGAGCGCGGCGAGGCCGTCCCCAAGGAGGTCCTCGTGCCCGCCCTCCCCGAGGACACCGACGCCGTCACCCAGTGGCTGAGCGACCGCCGCGGCTCGCACGTCTCGCTCCGCATTCCGCAGCGCGGCGACAAGAAGGACCTCATGACGACGGTCCAGCGCAACGCCGTACAGGCGCTCGGCCTGCACAAGACCAAGCGCGCCAGCGATCTCACCACCCGCTCGCGCGCGCTTGAGGAGATCGCCGGGGCACTCGGCCTCGACTCGGCGCCGCTGCGGATCGAGTGCTTCGACATCTCGCATCTGCAGGGCGAGGACGTCGTGGCGTCCATGGTGGTCTTCGAGGACGGCCTGGCTCGCAAGAGCGAGTACCGCCGCTTCCAGATCAAGGGCTTCGAGGGGCAGGACGACGTCCGGTCCATGCACGAGGTGGTCACCCGCCGCTTCAAGCGCTATCTGGCCGAGAAGGACAGGACGGGGGAGTGGATCGGTGACGACACCCCCGATGACGACGGAAAACCCAAGCGCTTCGCTTACCCGCCCCAGCTCGTCGTCGTCGACGGCGGGCAGCCGCAGGTGGCCGCCGCCAAGCGCGCTCTCGACGAGCTCGGCATCGACGATGTCGCCGTCTGCGGCCTCGCCAAGCGCCTCGAAGAGGTCTGGCTGCCGCACGACGACGACCCCGTGGTCCTGCCACGTTCGAGCGAGGGTCTCTATCTCCTTCAGCGCGTCCGTGACACGGCTCACGATTTCGCCATCCGCTACCAGCGGAGCAAGCGGACCAAGCGCATCAGGACAAGCCCGCTGGACGCGGTACCCGGTCTCGGCGACACCCGCAAGCAGGCTCTGATCAAGCATTTCGGCTCGGTGAAGCGGCTGAAGCAGGCGACAATCGAGCAGATCTGCGGGGTACCCGGCATGGGCCGGAAGACGGCGGAAGCCGTCGCTGTGGCCCTCGCCGAGGCGGCTCCTGCCGCGCCTGCCGTGAATACGGCAACAGGAGAGATCATTGAAGAGAGTGACGGGGGCAGCACGACATGACTGAGCACGATGGAGACGGAGCAGCAGACGTGAGTACGGGCACCACGACCGAGCCCGGCGGAGCCGCTGACGCGGCCATCCCCGAGCTGGTGATCATCTCCGGAATGTCGGGCGCCGGGCGCAGCACGGCGGCGAAGTGTCTCGAGGATCTCGGCTGGTTCGTCGTCGACAATCTGCCGCCCGCGTTGATCCCCACCATGGTGGAGCTCGGTGCCCGCTCGCAGGGCAATGTCGCCCGCATCGCCGTCGTCGTCGACGTACGCGGCCGGCGGTTCTTCGACAATCTCCGGCAATCCCTCGCCGACCTCGACTCCAAGCAGGTCACCCGGCGCATTGTCTTCCTCGAGTCGTCCGAAGACGCCCTGGTCCGCCGTTTCGAGTCGGTCCGCAGGCCGCATCCCCTCCAGGGCGACGGCAGGATCGTCGACGGCATCGCCGCCGAACGTGATCTCCTGCGTGAGCTGCGCGGCGATGCCGATCTGGTGATCGACACCTCCAGCCTGAACGTCCATGAGCTGCGCGCCAAGATGGACGCCCAGTTCGCGGGCGACGAGGAGCCGGAGCTGCGTGCCACGGTGATGTCGTTCGGATTCAAGTACGGACTGCCGGTCGACGCGGATCTCGTCGTCGACATGCGCTTCCTGCCGAACCCGCACTGGGTCCCGGAGCTGCGTCCCTTCACCGGCCTCAACGAAGAGGTCTCGAACTACGTCTTCAACCAGCCCGGCGCCAAGGAGTTCCTGGACCACTACACCGAGCTGCTCCAGCTGATCGCCGCGGGCTACCGGCGCGAGGGCAAGCGGTACGTCACCATCGCCGTCGGCTGCACCGGCGGCAAGCACCGCTCCGTCGCGACGTCCGAGAAGCTGGCCGCCCGGCTCTCCTCAGCCGGGATCGAGACCGTCGTCGTCCACCGGGACATGGGGCGCGAGTGACCGGACGCAATCTCCGTCTGCGGCGGCTGCGCAGGTCCACACACGCACCGTCGGGCCGGAAACGCGGCGCGCAGCCCAAGGTCGTCGCGCTCGGCGGCGGCATGGGCCTGTCCGCGTCGCTCACCGCGCTGCGCCGTATCACCGGCGACCTCACCGCGGTCGTCACCGTCGCCGACGACGGCGGCTCGAGCGGCCGGCTCCGTGACGAGCTCGGCGTGCTGCCGCCCGGTGACCTGCGCAAAGCCCTGGCGGCGCTGTGCGGCGACGACGACTGGGGCCAGACCTGGGCCCGGGTGATCCAGCACCGCTTCCAGTCCCAGGGCGAACTGCACGAACACGCGGTCGGCAATCTGCTGATAGTGGCCCTGTGGGAGCAGCTCGGCGACCATGTCCTCGCCCTTGACCTGGTCGGCAAGCTGCTGGGTGCGCACGGCCGGGTGCTGCCGATGTCGGCTGTGCCACTGGAGCTGCAGGCGCTGGTACGGGGCCACGACCCGGCGCGCCCCGACGATGTGGACACGGTGCGCGGCCAGGCGACCGTCGCCCTCACACCCGGTGAGGTGCAGTCGGTGCACCTCGTCCCGCACGACCCGCCCGCTGTCCCCGAGGCCGTTGCCGCCGTCCTGGACGCCGACTGGGTGGTTCTCGGCCCCGGCTCCTGGTTCTCCTCCGTGATACCGCATCTTCTGGTGCCCGAGCTGCTGGACGCGCTGATCGAGACGAAAGCCCGCCGAGTCCTCGCGCTCAACCTCGCGCCCCAGCCCGGTGAAACAGATGGCTTCTCACCGCAGCGTCATTTGGAGGTTTTGGGACGACACGCGCCTAAACTCGCCCTGGACGTGGTGCTGGCCGACGAGGCCGCCGTGCCCGACCGCGAGTCCCTCGCCGAAGCCGCCAAGCGGTTCGGCGCCGCGGTCGAGCTGGCGCCGGTCGCCTCGCCCGACGGCGTTCCGAAGCACGACCCGGAGCTGTTGGCCGCCGCGTACGACCGTATTTTTCGGATGCATGGAAGGATCGGCCCATGGCGATGACGGCAGCGGTGAAGGACGAAATCTCCCGGCTTCCCGTCACCCGGACCTGCTGCAGAAAGGCAGAGGTCTCGGCGATTCTCCGGTTCGCGGGCGGGCTGCACCTGGTCAGCGGGCGCATCGTGATCGAGGCGGAGCTGGACACAGGGATCGCGGCACGACGGCTGAAGCGGGACATCCTGGAGATCTTCGGCCACAGCTCCGAGCTGATGGTGATGGCGCCGGGTGGACTGCGCCGCGGCTCCCGTTACGTCGTACGGGTGGTGGCAGGCGGTGACCAGCTGGCGCGTCAGACCGGTCTGGTGGACGGCCGCGGCCGCCCGATCCGAGGGCTGCCGCCGCAGGTCGTCTCCGGCGCCACCTGTGACGCGGAGGCCGCCTGGCGCGGCGCGTTCCTGGCGCACGGTTCGCTCACCGAGCCGGGCCGCTCCTCGTCGCTCGAGGTCACCTGCCCCGGCCCGGAGGCTGCCCTCGCCCTGGTCGGCGCGGCCCGCCGGCTCTCCATCGCCGCCAAGGCGCGTGAGGTACGCGGCGTGGACCGCGTCGTCGTACGTGACGGGGACGCGATCGGCGCACTGCTGACCCGTCTCGGGGCGCACGAGTCCGTACTCGCCTGGGAGGAGCGGCGGATGCGGCGCGAGGTGCGCGCCACCGCCAACCGCCTCGCCAACTTCGACGACGCCAACCTGCGCCGCTCGGCGCGCGCCGCGGTCGCCGCCGGTGCCCGGGTGCAGCGCGCGCTGGAGATCCTCGGCGAGGAGGTGCCCGAGCATCTCGCCGCTGCCGGCCGGCTGCGGATGGAGCACAAGCAGGCCTCGCTCGAGGAGTTGGGGGCGCTCGCCGACCCGCCGCTGACCAAGGACGCGGTCGCGGGCCGGATCCGCCGGCTGCTGGCGATGGCCGACAAGCGGGCCCAGGACCTCGGCATTCCGGGTACCGAATCCAATCTCACCGAGGAGATGGCGGACGGCCTCGTCGGCTGAACGTGTCCGCCCCCCATATTTCACCCAAGCTGTCGGCGCCCTCGCGGCGTCGGCAGCGGTGTTATGTCCGCACACGGCACTCTTGACATGATCATGAGGTGATATGAGCCTGGCGTCCGGCCACTTTCGTGGCACACAACAGCAAGGGGGGCTAATGAGACGCAGAGCGAGATCGATCCTCGCAGCGGCTTCACTGCTGGCAGCCGGATTGGCGGCGGCACCGATCGCCCACGCCCAACAGGGGGGCGAGGGCGGCGACGGACTCTCCGTATGGCATGCGAAAGTCAGTCGGGCCCAGGTGCCGCTGATCCTCGCGGCAGGCACCGACGGTCATGAACTGACCGAGCAGGTGCCCGACAAGGGCACCGCCACCGTCGAACTGTTCCTCACCAGGAAGCAGGCCGGCGAACTGCGCGGGCAGGGCGTCGACATCACCGAGCACACGATCCCGGCCAAGTCCGAGAAGCGTGTGGCGGCCGCGGGCGACGGCGTCTTCCGCCCGTACAGCGGCGACAACGGCCTGCAGCGCGAGATCCTCGCCACCGGGCAGGCCAACCCGGACCTGACCAAGGTCGTCAGCATCGGCAAGACCCTCAAGGGCCAGGACATCCTCGCTCTCAAGATCAGCAAGGGTGCCAAGAAGTACCGGGACGGCTCCAAGCCCTCCACGCTGTACCTCTCCAATCAGCACGCCCGCGAGTGGATCACCCCCGAGATGACCCGGCGGCTGATGCACTACTACCTCGCCAACTACGGCAAGGACCCGCGGATCACCAAGATCGTGGACTCCACCGAGCTGTGGTTCGTCCTCTCCGCCAACCCCGACGGCTACGACTACACCTTCACCGGCACCGACGAGCGTCAGTGGCGCAAGAACCTCCGCGACAACAACGGCGACGGCAAGATCGCCCCCGGCGACGGGGTGGACCTCAACCGCAACTTCGCCTACAAGTGGGGCTACGACAACGAGGGTTCGTCCCCCGACCCGGCCGACGAGACCTTCCGCGGCACCGGTCCGGCATCCGAGCCCGAGACCAAGGCCCTCGACGCCTTCGAGAGGCGCATCGGTTTCGAGTACGGCATCAACTACCACTCCGCGGCCCAGCTGCTGCTGTACGGAGTCGGCTGGCAGGTCGCGACCCCGACGCCGGACGACGTCCTCTACACGTCCCTCGCCGGTACGCCTGAGAAGTCCGCGGTTCCCGGCTACCACCCGCAGGTCTCGTCCGAGCTCTACACCACCAACGGCGAGGCCGACGGACACGCTGCCAACGTCAACGGGATGATGATGTACACCCCGGAGATGTCGACCTGCGGAACCGCCTCGCGCATCGACCCCAACGACCCCTGGAACCCGGCCGACTGCGCCTCGGTCTTCACCTTCCCGGACGACGAGAAGCTGATCCAGCAGGAGTTCGCCAAGAACATCCCGTTCGCGCTCTCCGTCGCCGAGACAGCCGCCCACCCCGACCAGCCGTCCTCCTCGGTCGGGCTGACGGCAGCGGACTTCACGCCCGACACCTTCACCACCTCCTATGCGCGCGGCGGTGACCAGGAAGTGTCCGTCGTCGCCCGCAAGTCGGTACGCGACAAGGAGCTCAGGTACCGCGTCAACGGCGGCCGTACGCACGACCAGGCACTCAGGACCTGGAAGGGCGGCGAGACCTACGGCGGCGACGACAACATCCGCTTCGACGAGTACCGGGCCAAGGTTCGGGACGGCGACGTCGGGGACAAGGTCGAGGTCTGGTTCACCGGCGAGACCAGGGCCGGAAAACCCACCGCCAGCGAGCACTTCACGTACACGATCGCCGAACGGCCGCGCGGCGACACGCTGGTGATCGCGGAGGAGGGCGGTACCGCCGCGGCGCAGCACACCGCCGCGTACACCAAGGCCCTCGCCGACAACCGCCACGGGGCCGCGGTCTGGGACGTCGCCACACAGGGCGCCCCGAACGCCCTCGGTGTGCTCGGCCACTTCAAGACGGTCGTCTGGTACACCGGCAGCAATCAGCCCTCCGCGGCGACCACCGGGGCCGTACGGGACTTCCTCAACGAGGGCGGCAAGCTGATCAACGCCGGTGAGCAGGCCGGCGGGAGTATCGACCTCGGCGGCGCCGAGTCCAACGACTTCTCCCAGTACTACCTCGGCGCCTACAACCGGATCGGGCTCAAGTCCCCGCCGTCCTTCGCGGGCGCCGGGAAGCTCGCGGGTGCGAAGGCCTCTCTCGCCGACGCGCCGGGCAACGCGCTCGACCTGGCCGGGGCGTACACCGTCACCTCGGACACCCTGAAGCCCGAGCTGTTCCCGAAGTTCAGGAGCGCGTCCGCGGGCGGCTACCCGGGCATCCGCACCCCGTTCGAGCCGGCCGAAGGCTCCTGGTTCGCGGCGGCGAAGCATCAGGACAACGCCTACATGAGGCTGGCACGGACCGTGGACCTGTCCGGCACGGCGGCGGGAGCCAAGCCGAATCTGCAGTTCCAGCTCAGCTACGACACCGAGCGCGGCTTCGACAACGTCATCGTGGAGGCGCACACAGTCGGCCAGGACGACTGGACAACCCTGCCGGACGCCAACGGCGGCACCACCAACCAGGTGCCCGTCCAGTGCGAGGAGGGCTACTACGTGGCGGGGCACCCCTTCCTCGCCCGCTATCTGACCGTCGCCAACAGCGGCTGCACGGCGACGGGCACCAGCGGCGCCTGGAACCGCTTCACCGGCTCCTCCAACGGCTGGCAGCCGGTCTCCGTCGACCTCAGCGCCTACGCGGGCAAGCAGGTCGAGCTCTCCATCTCGTACGTATCGGACCCGGGCACCGGCGGAATCGGCGTCTTCGTCGATGACACCAGGCTCGTTGTCTCAGGTGCCCCGCAGGGTTCCGAGGGCTTCGAGACCGCCCTCGGCCCGTGGAGCGTGCCCGGACCGCCGGCCGGCAGCCCCGGGAACGCGGGCGACTGGGCACGTTCCCAGGCGCTCTTCCAGTCGCAGGCGGCCGTCACCACACGGGACACCGTGCTGCTGGGCTTCGGCCTGGAGCATGTGCCCGGCGCGGCCGACCGCAAGCAGCTCATCGGAAAGGCGCTGAGAGCCCTCCGACGCTGACGCCTGCGCGGCCGGGAGCCGGGGCCGGACACAACTGATCGCCCCGGTCCCGGCGGAGGTCCCGGCGGCTCCTGCCCCTACTGGTGGGTAGGAGTTCGCCGGGCCGCGCGCGGACCTCTCGATGTCACTCCGGGGTCGTCAGAGAGGTAGGGTCGGAGGCGGTCGGGGACATCCCATACAACTCGCCGGCGTCGAAAACCGGCGTACCAACGAGGAGATCGGTTCGTGACGATCCGCGTAGGCATCAACGGCTTTGGCCGCATCGGTCGTAACTACTTCCGCGCGCTGCTGGAGCAGGGTGCTGACATCGAGATCGTGGCTGTCAACGACCTTGGTGACACCGCGACCACCGCCCACCTGCTGAAGTACGACACCATCCTGGGCCGTCTCAAGGCCGACGTGTCGCACACCGAGGACACCATCACCGTCGACGGCCGCACCATCAAGGTGCTGTCCGAGCGCAACCCCGCCGACATTCCGTGGGGCGAGCTGGGCGTCGACATCGTGATCGAGTCCACCGGTATCTTCACCAAGAAGGCCGACGCCGCGAAGCACATCGCCGGCGGCGCCAAGAAGGTCCTCATCTCGGCTCCGGCCAAGGACGAGGACATCACCATCGTGATGGGCGTCAATCAGGACAAGTACGACGCTGCCAACCACCACGTCATCTCCAATGCCTCCTGCACCACCAACTGTGTGGCGCCGATGGCCAAGGTTCTCCTCGAGAACTTCGGCATCGTCAAGGGCATGATGACCACGGTCCACGCGTACACGAACGACCAGCGCATCCTGGACTTCCCGCACTCGGACCTGCGCCGCGCCCGCGCAGCCGCCGAGAACATCATTCCGACCACCACCGGTGCCGCCAAGGCCACCGCGCTGGTGATCCCGGAGCTGGCGGGCAAGCTCGACGGCATCGCGATGCGCGTCCCGGTCCCCACCGGCTCCGTGACCGACCTGGTCATCGAGCTCGAGCGTGAGGTCACCAAGGACGAGGTCAACAGCGCGTTCCAGAAGGCCGCCGAGGGCCAGCTCAAGGGCATCCTGGACTACACCGAGGACGCGATCGTCTCCTCGGACATCGTCAACTGGCCGGCCTCCTGCACCTTCGACTCCTCCCTGACCATGGTCCAGGGCAAGAGCGTCAAGGTCATCGGCTGGTACGACAATGAGTGGGGCTACTCCAACCGTCTGGTCGACCTCACGGTCTTCGTCGGCGGTCAGCTCTAATAAGCAACGCGAGCAGCAAGATGTGAGCGACAGGGCTCGGGCAGCGCAGCGCAGCGCAGTCCGAGCCCTGTCGCACGTCCAGCCTGAGGAGCCCTATTCATGAAGACGATCGACGAACTTCTCGCCGACGGGGTCGCCGGCAAGCGTGTATTCGTCCGCGCCGACCTCAATGTGCCGCTCGACGGCACCACCATCACCGACGACGGCCGCATCCGAGCCGTTGTGCCGACTGTCGCCAAGCTCGCCGAGGCGGGCGCGCGTGTCATCGTCGCCTCCCACCTTGGCCGCCCCAAGGGTGCCCCGGACCCGGCCTTCTCGCTCGCCCCGGCCGCGAAGCGTCTCGGTGAGCTGCTCGGCACCGAGGCCGCGTTCGCGACCGACACCGTCGGCGCTTCGGCCAAGGCCGTCGTCGCCGGCCTCGCCGACGGCCAGGTCGCCGTCATCGAGAACCTCCGCTTCAACGCCGGTGAGACCAGCAAGGACGACGCCGAGCGCGGCGCCTTCGCCGACCGGCTCGCCGAGCTCGCGGATGTGTACGTCGGCGACGGCTTCGGAGCCGTCCACCGCAAGCACGCCTCGGTGTACGACCTCCCGGCCCGCCTGCCGCACGCCGCCGGCTACCTCATCGCCACCGAGGTCCGGGTCCTCAAGAAGCTCACCGATGAGGTCGAGCGCCCCTATGTCGTGATCCTCGGCGGCGCCAAGGTCTCCGACAAGCTCGGTGTCATCGACGCGCTGCTCGGCAAGGCCGACCGCATCCTCATCGGCGGCGGCATGGCCTACACCTTCCTCAAGGCCAAGGGCTACGAGGTCGGCATCTCCCTCCTCCAGGAGGACCAGATCCCGACCGTCACCGAGTACATGGAACGCGCCGAGAAGAACGGCGTCGAGCTGGTGCTGCCGGTCGACGTCCTGGCCTCGGGCGAGTTCCCGGACCTGAAGACCAAGGCCCCGGCCGACTACATCGTTGTCGACGCGGACAAGATCCCCGCCGACAAGGAGGGCCTGGACATCGGCCCGAAGTCGCGCGAGCTCTTCGCGTCGAAGATCGCCGACGCCCAGACCGTCTTCTGGAACGGCCCGGTCGGCGTCTTCGAGCACCCTGACTACGCTCAGGGCACCAAGGCCGTTGCCGAGGCGCTGCTCGGCAGCAAGGGCTTCACTGTCGTCGGCGGAGGTGACTCGGCCGCGGCCGTGCGCACGCTCGGCTTCGACGAGAACGCATTCGGCCACATTTCCACCGGCGGTGGCGCCAGCCTCGAGTACCTCGAGGGCAAGACGCTCCCCGGCCTCGCCGCACTGGAGGACTGACCCCCTTATGACTGACATTGCTCAGGACCGTTTCCCGATCATGGCGGGCAACTGGAAGATGAACCTCAACCACCTCGAGGCCATCGCGCATGTCCAGAAGCTTGCCTTCGCCCTGTCGGACAAGGACTACGACGCCGTCGAGGTCGCCGTTCTGCCGCCCTTCACCGACCTCCGGTCCGTACAGACCCTGGTCGACGGCGACAAGCTCAAGATCAAGTACGGCGCCCAGGACCTCTCGGCGCAGGACGCCGGTGCGTACACCGGTGAGATCTCGGGCTCCATGCTGTCCAAGCTGAAGTGCACCTATGCCGTGGTGGGCCACTCCGAGCGCCGGCAGTACCACGCCGAGACGGACGAGCTCTGCAACGCCAAGGTGAAGGCGGCCTACCGGCACGGCCTGACCCCGATCCTCTGCATCGGCGAGGGCCTGGACATCCGCAAGGCGGGCAACCAGGTCCAGTACACGCTGGCGCAGCTCGACGGCGGACTGAAGGACATCCCGGCCGAGCAGGCCGAGTCCATCGTGATCGCGTACGAGCCGGTGTGGGCCATCGGTACCGGTGAGGTCGCGACCCCCGAGGACGCGCAGGAGGTCTGCGGGGCGATCCGCGGGCGTCTCGCCGAGCTGTACTCCCAGGAACTGGCCGACAAGGTCCGGATCCAGTACGGCGGCTCGGTGAAGTCCGGGAACGTCGCCGCGATCATGGCGCAGCCCGATGTGGACGGTGCACTGGTGGGCGGCGCGTCGCTGGACGCCGAAGAGTTCGTCAAGATCGTCCGGTTCCGCGACCAGTAAGTATGCGGTAGCGCGGATCCGTCGTACCCTTGCGGGGGCCGAGTAGGCATCATGGAAATGCCGCTCGGCCCCCGTCGTCCATTCAGTCCGAGGAAGTTGGTCCAGCCGTGATTGTCGGGTTCTCGATTGCCCTGATCGTCTTCAGCCTGCTGATGATGCTGCTGGTGCTGATGCACAAGGGGAAGGGCGGCGGTCTCTCCGACATGTTCGGTGGCGGTATGCAGTCCTCCGTCGGTGGTTCCTCGGTCGCCGAGCGCAACCTCGACCGCATCACCGTGGTTATCGGTCTGCTGTGGTTTGCGTGCATTGTCGTACTTGGTCTGCTGATGAAGCTGGACAGCTGACCGACGCCTTCCGCGTCCCGGGGTCGGGTGTAACTCCAATCACTGGACGAGCGTTGGGCCTTACGTAGACTGGGGCACTCGCGGCGCAGCCGCTGTGAGACGCTGTGCAGCACCATCACGCAGGGAGTTACGACCGTGGCAAGTGGCAACGCGATCCGGGGAAGCCGGGTCGGAGCGGGGCCGATGGGCGAGGCTGAGCGAGGCGAGTCCGCGCCGCGCCTCCGCATCTCCTTCTGGTGCTCCAACGGGCACGAGACGCAG
Source organism: Streptomyces sp. NPDC002926 (assembly GCF_053591755.1). Taxonomy (NCBI): domain Bacteria; kingdom Bacillati; phylum Actinomycetota; class Actinomycetes; order Kitasatosporales; family Streptomycetaceae; genus Streptomyces; species Streptomyces sp. NPDC002926. The sequence goes on along the minus strand of NZ_JBSFUK010000011.1, from coordinate 109,208 downwards.
CCGAGCTTCGCCAGTGACGCACAGGTCCCGGATACCTGGGACTGCCCGCGCTGTGGGTTCCCGGCCGGCCAGGACCGGGACAACCCGCCGGACCCGCCGCGCACCGAGCCGTACAAGACGCACCTCGCCTATGTACGCGAGCGGCGCAGCGACGCGGACGGCGAGGCGATTCTCGCCGAGGCGCTCGCCAAACTGCGGGGCGAAATCTAGAAGTTGCGGTCCGGCCGGACACCAAGGTGTCCGGCCGAACTTTTTGCTTCGTTGTCAGTGGCACCCCTTACGGTTCTGAATCACGGACCGGAAGGGGATGTTGTGACGGCGACCGAAGTGGCACAGGCGCGAACACCCGCATGGCGCGGGGGGTTCGGACGGCTGTGGACGGCCGCCGTCGTCTCGAAGTTCGGCGACTCGCTCCAGATGGCAGCGATGCCGCTGCTCGCCGCCTCACTGACCGACGACCCGCTGCTGATCGCCTCGGTGACGGCGTGCGGCTATCTGCCCTGGCTGCTGTTCGGACTGCTCGGCGGCGCGGTCGCCGACCGGGTGGACCAGCGGCGGGCGATGTGGGCCGTCGATCTCCTGCGGGGCGCGCTGATGGCCGCCTTCGCCGTCGCGGTGTGGCTGGACCTGAGCTCGATGGCCCTGCTCTTCGGGCTCGCCTTCGCGCTCACCACGCTCCAGACGCTCTTCGACAACGCTGCCACAGCCCTGCTGCCCTCGCTGGTGCCGGCCGAGGCGCTGGGCAGTGCCAACGCCAGGCTGATGACCGCACAGCAGATCGTCGGCAGCTTCCTGGCCGCCCCGGTGGTGCCGGCGCTGCTCGTCGTGGGCGCCGCAGTGCCGTACGCGGCGGATGCGGCGACGTATGTCGTGGCGGCGGTGCTGGTCGCCTCACTGCGGGTCGGGGCGCCTCCGAGGGCTCCTGGAGCGGCCGGCAGCACCCTGCGCGGCGAGATCGGGGAAGGGCTGCGGACCCTGTGGCGGGACCGCGTGCAACGCGGACTCTGTATCGCCACCACCCTCTGCAATATCGGCATGGGTGCCCTCATCGCCACCCTCGTCGTCCATGTCACCGGCTGGCTGGACGCCGGGAACGGCGGGTATGCGGCGGTGATCACGGCTGCCGGGGCGGGCGGTGCGGTCGGCGGTCTGCTGGCCCGCCGGTTCTCCGAGCGTTTCGGCCGAATACGGAGCGTGTTCGCAGCCGGCATCGTGCAGACCGGATGCCTGGTCGCGATGGGATCCGTGCGCGAGCTGTGGGTGACGATCACCTCGATGGCGGTCTTCGGGGTCATGGGCATGGTGTGGAACGTCAACCGGATGACGCTGACGCAGGAGCGCAGTCCGGCGGCGATGCTGGGCCGTATCAACTCCGCCTTCCGTACGCTCGCGGTCGCCGGCGCCCCGCTCGGCGCCCTGCTGGGCGGTGCGGCGGCCGCCGCCTGGGGACCGAACGCACCCGCTCTGCTGACGGCCGTACTCTTCGTGCCCGCTGTCGCGTCGCTGACCCCGCTGATCAATTAGGTTGGAGACGCAGTGGGGCATGCAGGCAGGTACGAGAAGAAGTGGGCTGATGTCCAAGATGCTGTGTCCTCCCGGGGGGAACCCCCAGGACCCCCGGCCGAAAAGCAGGTCAGCGGGGCTGAACCGACCGTCCACGCGAGGTGAATCTCTGTGAACGCAGAAGGCCGTACCAGGCTCAACCAGACGCCCGAATGGACTGCTCTCGGCAAGCACCGCGAGCAGCTGGGGGAGACGCATCTGCGGGAGCTGTTCGCAGCCGATACGGCGCGCGGCACCGAGTACACCCTCGAGGTCGGAGATCTGTACCTCGACTACTCCAAGCACCGGGTGACCGACGAGACGCTGGCGCTGCTGCGCGAGCTGGCCGTGGTCACCGATGTATTCGGACTGCGGGACGCGATGTTCCGCGGCGAGAAGATCAACATCACGGAGGACCGCGCCGTCCTGCACACGGCGCTGCGCGCCCCGCGTGACGCAGTGATCGAGGTGGACGGCGAGAACGTGGTACCCGCGGTGCACGCGGTTCTCGACAGGATGAGCGCCTTCTCCGACCGGATCAGGTCGGGCGAGTGGACCGGACACACCGGCAAGCGCATCAAGAACGTCGTGAACATCGGCATCGGCGGTTCCGATCTGGGCCCGGCGATGGCGTACGAGACACTGCGCTCCTACACCGCTCGCGAGCTGACCTTCCACTTCGTGTCCAATGTCGACGGGGCCGATCTGCACGAGGCCGTAAGGGACTTGGACCCGGCCGAGACGCTCTTCATCATCGCCTCCAAGACCTTCACCACCATCGAGACCATCACCAACGCCACCTCCGCCCGCGACTGGCTGCTCACCGGTCTCCAGGCCGGCCAGGAAGCCGTGGCCAAGCACTTCGTGGCGCTGTCGACGAACGCCGAGAAGGTCGCCGACTTCGGCATCGACACGGCGAACATGTTCGAGTTCTGGGACTGGGTCGGCGGGCGGTACTCCTTCGACTCCGCCATCGGCCTCTCGCTGATGATCGCGATCGGCCCCGACCGCTTCCGGGAGATGCTCGACGGCTTCCACCTGGTCGACGAGCACTTCCGCACGGCCCCGCCAGAGGCCAACGCACCGCTGCTGCTGGGCCTGTTGGGGGTCTGGTACGGCGAGTTCTTCGACGCGCAGACGCATGCCGTGCTGCCGTACTCCCACTATCTGGGCAAGTTCACCGCCTACCTCCAGCAGCTCGACATGGAGTCCAACGGCAAGTCCGTGGACCGCGAGGGCAATCCGGTGGACTGGCAGACCGGTCCGGTGGTCTGGGGCACGCCGGGCACCAACGGCCAGCACGCGTACTACCAGCTGATCCACCAGGGCACGAAGATGATCCCGGCGGACTTCATCGGCTTCGCCCATCCGGTCGCGGACCTGCCGCCCGGTCTGGTCGCCCAGCACGATCTGCTGATGGCCAACTTCTTCGCGCAGACACAGGCGCTCGCCTTCGGCAAGACTCCGGAGGAGGTACGGGCGGAAGGCGTGCCCGAGGAGCTGGTGCCGCACAAGACGTTCCCGGGCAACCACCCGACGACGACGATCCTCGCCGAGGGGCTGACGCCGTCCGTGCTGGGGCAGTTGATCGCGCTGTACGAGCACAAGGTGTTCGTCCAGGGCGCCATCTGGAACATCGATTCCTTCGACCAGTGGGGCGTCGAGCTCGGCAAGGTCCTGGCGAGGAAGATCGAGCCGGTGCTGACGGCAGGAAAGGGCGGCGAGAACCTGGACAGCTCGACCTCGACGCTGGTCACCAAGTACCGCACGCTACGCGGTCGTTGAGCCGATGACGGGGTGGGCCCGGTGCGGCCGCACGGCCGCCGGACAACACGCTCGATGAGCGGGTCGTCGGCCGGTGGCGAGTGCGGTGGCTCCTGACCACCGCCGTACCGGTGGTGGTCCTGGCCGTGCTGGGCGCGTTGACCGCGCCCGCACGGCCGTGGCCGCTGACAGTCGCCCGGGTGCCGGCGGTGCCGGGTCCGGCCTGCACCGCCTTCTCCCCGCGTGGTGGTTCCGGGCGCACCGCCGGGAGGTCACGGGGCTGCGGGTGCCGTTCCTGATACGGGAGGAGCGGACGGCGGGATGCGATGCGGCCGAGGACGGCGCGACAATCCCCGTATGACCACATCCGGCTACCCGGGCACTCCGACGGCCAAGAAGCTCGGTATCAAGCCGGGTCAGCGCGTCGCGCTCAGACACCGGCCCCAGGACTGGACGATTCCCGAACTGCCCGAAGGGGTCAGAGTCGGGGAGCGCGGCTCGCGCGACGCCGATGTGACGCTGGCCTTCTACCGTGCGCACTCCGATCTGGCAGCCGACGCGGCGGCGCTCGTCGAGGACTTGGCGGACCCGGCCATGCTCTGGATCGCCTGGCCGCGCAAGGCTGCCGGCCATGAGAGCGACATCACCGAGAACGCGCTGCGGGACCACTTCCTCCCGCTCGGCATCGTCGATGTGAAGGTCGCGGCGCTGGGTGAGGACTGGTCCGGGCTGAAGTTCGTCCGGCGGCTGGAGAACCGGGCGGGCTGAGCGCCCGCGGCGGGGCCTGTTCCGGGACCCGCCCCTTCCCGCGGGGCCTGTTCCGGGACCCGCCCCTTTCCGCTGTTTCGATATCCGGCTCCGCCGCGTGGGGGCAAGCCCCCGGACCCCGTACGCCTGCGGCCGCGTGGGGTCCGGGGCGGAGCCCCACGGTCAGGGCGACGCCGGCGGATACAGGCCGCGCGGCAGCTGTGCGGCCGCCGCGGCGTCCAGTAGCCACAGCGTCCGGCCGCGTCCGTACGCGCCCGCCGCCGGAGCCTGCACCTCGCCCGCGCCCGACAGCGTGATCTTCACCGCCTTCGCCTTGTCCTCGCCCGCCGCCAGCAACCACACCTCGCGTGCCGCGCGAATCGCCGGGAGCGTGAGCGAGATACGGGTCGGCGGCGGCTTGGGCGCGCCGTGGACGCCGACCACCGTGCGCTCCCTCTCGCGGACCGCGGGCAGCTCCGGGAAGAGGGACGCCACATGGGTGTCCGGGCCGACACCCAGCATCAGCACGTCGAACGTCGGCACCGGACCATGGTCCTCAGGGCCCGCCGCAGCGGCGAGTTCGGCCGCGTACGCGGCGGCAGCCGCGTCCGCGTCGTTGCCGTACTCGCCGTCCGACGCGGGCATCGCGTGCACCCGGGCCGGATCCAGCGGCACCTTGTCCAGCAGAGCCTCGCGGGCCTGCGTGACATTGCGCTCCGGGTCGCCCTCCGGGAGAAACCGCTCGTCGCCCCACCACAGGTCGAGCCGCGGCCAGTCGATCGCGTCCCGGGCCGTTGAGGTGCCGAGAGCGGCCAGCAGGGCGTTGCCGTTACGGCCCCCCGTCAGGACCACCGACGCCGAGCCGCGCGCGGACTGGGCGTCCACGATCTTCGTGATCAGCCGGGCCGCGGCGGCCTGTGCCATCAACTCCTTGTCCCGGTGGACAACGAGTTGTGGAGCGCTCACTTCGCAGCCGCCTTCTTGGCCGGAGCGGGCTTCTTGGCGGCGGAGGCGGGTTTGGCATCGGACTTCGACGTATCGTCAGCCCCGGTTTCCTCCGGACCGGCCAGCCGGTCCACGCCGAACCGCAGCGCAGAGGCGTAGATGTCGTCCGGGTCCAGCCGCCGCAGTTCCTCCGCGATCAGCTCGGCCGTATCACGCCGGTGGAGTGCCACCGCGCGGTCCGGCTGGCCCTGGATCGACAGCGTCGCCAGCGAGCCGTCCGCCCGGTCCAGCACAATCGGACCGCAGCTGCTCTCCATCCGTACGGCGGTGAGGCCGGGACCGGCGGAGAACGAGCGCTTCACCGGCACCTTCAGCCGGTCCGCGAGCCACATGGCGAGCAGCTCGCAGCTCGGGTTGAACTCCTCGCCCTCCACCTCCGCCGCGGTGACGTCACAGTTGACCTGGTCCAGAGCGGCCGCGAGCATCGAGCGCCACGGCGTGATCCGGGTCCAGGCAAGATCGGTGTCGCCGGGGGTGTACACCTCGGCACGCGCCGCCAGCTCCCGCACCGGCTTCTCGGAGGCGTAGGTGTCCGTCACCCGGCGTTGTGCCAGTGCGCCCAGCGGGTCCTTGGCCGGGTCGGTCGGCGCGTTCACCGGCCACCAGACCACCACCGGTGCGTCCGGCAGGAGCAGCGGCAGCACCACCGACTGGGCGTGGTTGATGACCTCGCCGTACAGCCGCACGACGACCGTCTCACCGGTGCCCGCGTCAGCGCCCACCCGTACCTCGGCGTCCAGGCGTGCCTTCGCCCGGTCGCGCGGCGATCGCGAGACCCGCTTGATGACGACGAGCTTTCGCGAGGGGTGCTCGCGGGACGCCTCGTTGGCAGCCTTCAGCGCGTCGTAGGCGTTCTCCTCGTCGGTGACCATGACAAGGGTGAGCACCATGCCGACGGCCTGCGTGCCGACGGCCCGCCGTCCCTGCACCAGCGCCTTGTTGATCTTGCTGGCTGTGGTGTCCGTAAGGTCGATCTTCATGGCCGACGCCAGCTCCGTCCGTCGCGTGCGAGCATTTCGTCCGCCTCGACCGGACCCCAGGTCCCGGCCGGGTACTGCGCGGGCTTGCCGTGCTCGTCCCAGAACTCCTCGATCGGGTCGAGGATCTTCCAGGACAGCTCGACCTCCTCCACGCGCGGGAAGAGGTTGGAGTCGCCGAGCAGGACATCGAGGATGAGGCGCTCGTACGCCTCCGGGCTGGACTCCGTGAAGGACTCGCCGTACGCGAAGTCCATCGAGACGTCCCGCACCTCCATCGAGGTGCCCGGCACCTTCGAGCCGAACCGCAGGGTCACGCCCTCGTCCGGCTGGACGCGGATGACCAGGGCGTTCTGGCCCAGCTCCTCCGTCGCCGTGTGGTCGAAGGGGGAATGCGGGGCGCGCTGGAAGATCACCGCGATCTCCGTGACACGGCGGCCGAGCCGCTTGCCGGTACGGAGGTAGAACGGGACTCCGGCCCAGCGGCGGTTGTCGATCCCCAGCTTTATGGCCGCGTAGGTGTCGGTCTTCGACTTGGGGTCGATGCCCTCTTCCTCGAGATAGCCGACGGCCTTCTCGCCGCCCTGCCAGCCGGCCGTGTACTGCGCGCGCACCGTGTTCCTGGACAGGTCCTTGGGCAGCTTCACCGCGCCCAGCACCTTGGTCTTCTCGGCCGCGAGCGCGTCGGCGTCGAAGGAGGCGGGTTCCTCCATCGTGGTCAGCGCGAGCAGCTGGAGCAGGTGGTTCTGGATGACGTCACGGGCGGCGCCGATACCGTCGTAGTAGCCGGCACGGCCGCCGATGCCGATGTCCTCGGCCATGGTGATCTGGACATGGTCGACGTACGACCGGTTCCAGATCGGTTCGAAGAGGGTGTTGGCGAAGCGCAGCGCCAGAATGTTCTGGACGGTCTCCTTGCCGAGATAGTGGTCGATCCGGAAGACCTCGTTGGACGGGAAGACCTCGTGCACCACCTGGTTGAGCTCCTGGGCGGAGACCAGGTCGTGGCCGAACGGCTTCTCGATGACCGCGCGGCGCCAAGAACCGTCCTTCTGGTCGGCGAGCCCGTGCTTCTTGAGCTGCTGGACGACCTTCGGGAAGAACTTCGGCGGTACGGAGAGATAGAACGCGAAGTTGCCGCCGGTGCCCTGCTTCTTGTCGAGGTCCTCTATGGTCGACTTCAGCCGTTCGAAGGCGTCGTCGTCGTCGAAGTTGCCCGGGACGAAGCGCATCCCCTGGATGAGCTGCTGCCAGACCTCCTCGCGGAACGGCGTACGGGCGTGAGCCTTGACGGCGTCGTGGACCTCCTGCGCGAAGTCCTCGTCCTTCCACTCACGGCGGGCGAAACCGACGAGCGAGAAGCCCGGCGGCAGCAGCCCGCGGTTGGCCAGGTCATAGACGGCTGGCATCAACTTTTTACGTGACAAATCGCCCGTGACGCCAAAGATGACCAGGCCCGACGGCCCCGCGATACGCGGGAGCCGTCGGTCTGCGGGGTCACGGAGCGGGTTGGCTCCGCTGAGACCGGACAAGTTGGTCAGCCCTCCGAAGGAGCGAGGCGCTTGAGCTCGGCCTCGGTCGAGTTGAGCAGGTCGTTCCAGGACGTGGCGAACTTCTCCACGCCCTCGTCCTCGAGCAGCTGCACGACCTCGTCGTAGGAGATCCCGAGCTTCTCGACGGCGTCGAGGTCGGCACGGGCCTGCTCGTACGTGTCGCGGACCGTGTCACCGGTGATCCGACCGTGGTCGGCGGTGGCGTCCAGGGTGGCCTCCGGCATGGTGTTCACCGTGCCCGGGGCGACCAGCTCCTCGACGTACATGGTGTCCTTGTACGCCGGGTCCTTGACGCCGGTCGAGGCCCACAGCGGACGCTGCTTATTGGCCTGGGCCTTGTCGAGCGCGGCCCAGCGGTCGCTGCTGAAGACCTCTTCGTATGCCTCGTACGCCAGACGGGCATTGGCGAGAGCCGCCTTGCCGCGGGCCTCCTTGGCCTCCGGGGTGCCCAGGGCGTCCAGCCGCTTGTCGATCTCGGTGTCCACGCGGGACACGAAGAAGGACGCCACGGACTGGATCCTGGAGAGGTCCAGGCCCGAGGCCTTCGCCTTCTCCAGACCGGCCAGGTAGGCGTCCATGACCTCGCGGTAGCGCTCCAGCGAGAAGATCAGCGTGACATTGACGCTGATGCCCCTGCCGATGACCTCGGTGATCGCCGGCAGGCCGGCCTTCGTCGCCGGGATCTTGATGAGCGTGTTCGGACGGTCCACCAGCCAGGCCAGCTGCTTGGCCTCGGCGATGGTCGCCGCGGTCTTGTGCGCGAGCCGCGGATCGACCTCGATGGAGACCCGGCCGTCCTGGCCGCCGGTGGCGTCGAAGACCGGACGCAGGATGTCGGCGGCGTCCCGGACGTCCGCCGTCGTGATCATCCGTACGGCTTCCTCGACGGTCACCTTGCGCACGGCGAGGTCGGCGAGCTGCTGCTCGTAGCCGTCGCCGCTGCTGATGGCCTTCTGGAAGATCGAGGGATTGGTGGTGACGCCCACGACGTGCTGCTGGTCGATCAGTTCGGCGAGATTGCCGGAGGTGATCCGCTTGCGCGACAGGTCGTCGAGCCAGATCGCGACGCCTTCGTCGGAGAGGCGCTTGAGTGCGTCTGTCATGAGAATTGCATCTCCTACTTGTCGTATACCGGCGTCAGCGCGCGGCGGCTTCCAGAGATTCCCGGGCTGCGGCGGCCACGTTGTCGGCAGTGAAGCCGAATTCGCGGAAGAGGACCTTGCCGTCGGCCGAAGCGCCGAAGTGCTCCAGCGAAACGATGCGTCCCGCGTCGCCGACGAAGCGGTGCCAGGTCAGACCGATACCGGCCTCGACCGCGACCCGGGCCTTCACGGCCGGCGGCAGGACGCTGTCCTTGTACGACTGGTCCTGCTCCTCGAACCACTCGACGGACGGCATCGAGACCACCCGGGTCGCAACGCCCGCGGCCTGCAGCTGTTCGCGCGCCTCGACAGCCAGCTGGACCTCCGAGCCGGTGCCGATGAGGATGACCTGCGGCGCCGTGCCCTGCCCTTCGGGCCCTTCGGCGTCGAACAGGACGTAACCGCCCTTGGCGGCATCCTCGTTGGCCTCGTACGTCGGTACACCCTGGCGGGTCAGCGCGAGGCCGTGCGGGGCGCCCTTGCCGAACTTCTTGGTGTAGCGCCTGAGGATTTCGCGCCAGGCGATGGCGGTCTCGTTCGCGTCGGCCGGCCGGACGATGTTCAGGCCCGGGATCGCGCGCAGCGAGGCCAGGTGCTCCACCGGCTGGTGGGTCGGCCCGTCCTCGCCGAGGCCGACCGAGTCGTGCGTCCACACGTACGTCACCGGCAGGTGCATCAGCGCCGAGAGCCGTACGGCGTTGCGCATGTAGTCGGAGAACACCAGGAAGGTGCCACCGTAGATACGGGTGTTGCCGTGCAGCGCGATGCCGTTCATGGTCGCGGCCATGGCGTGCTCGCGGATGCCGAAGTGGATCGTGCGGCCGTACTTGTCCGCACCCGGCAGCGGGTTGCCGTCGGGCAGGAACGACGACGTCTTGTCGATCGTCGTGTTGTTCGAACCGGCCAGGTCGGCGGAGCCGCCCCACAGTTCGGGAATGACCGCGCCCAGCGCCTGCAGGATCTTGCCGGAGGCGGCGCGGGTGGCGACACCCTTGCCGGTCTCGAACTCCGGGAGCTTCTCCTCCCAGCCCACCGGGAGCTCGCCGGAGCGGATCCGGTCGAACTCGGCGGCGCGCTCCGGGTTGGCGGTGCGCCACGCGGCAAACGTCTTCTCCCACTCGCCCTTGGCCTCGCGGCCGCGGTCGAGCGCCTCACGGGTGTGCGCGAGGACCTCGTCGGAGACCTCGAAGCTCTTCTCCGGGTCGAAGCCGAGGACGCGCTTGGTGGCCGCGACCTCCTCGTCGCCGAGCGCCGAGCCGTGCGCGGCCTCGGTGTTCTGCGCGTGCGGGGCGGGCCAGGCGATGATCGAGCGGACCGCGATGAAGGAGGGGCGCTCCGTCTCGGCCTGCGCCGCCCTGAGGGCCTTGTGGAGACCGGCCGGGTCGAGGTCGCCGTCGGGCTTCTGCTCGACACGCTGGACGTGCCAGCCGTACGCCTCGTACCGCTGGAGGGTGTCCTCGGAGACGGCCGTCTCCGTGTCGCCCTCGATGGAGATGTGGTTGTCGTCCCACAGCAGCACCAGGTTGCCGAGCTTCTGGTGCCCGGCCAGCGAGGACGCCTCGGCGGAGATGCCCTCCTGGAGGCAGCCGTCACCGGCGACGGCCCAGATGGTGTGGTCGAACGGCGAGGTGCCCGGGGCGGCGTCCGGGTCGAACAGGCCGCGCTCGTAGCGCGAGGCCATGGCCATGCCCACGGCATTGGCGACGCCCTGGCCGAGCGGGCCCGTCGTCGTCTCGACGCCCGGCGTGTGCCCGTACTCCGGGTGGCCCGGGGTCCTCGAACCCCAGGTCCTGAAGGCCTTCAGGTCATCGAGCTCCAGGCCGTACCCGGCCAGGAAGAGCTGGATGTAGAGGGTCAGGGACGTGTGCCCCGCGGAGAGTACGAACCGGTCGCGGCCGGTCCAGTCCGGATCGGCGGGGTCGTGCCGCATGAGCTTCTGGAACAGGACATAGGCGGCGGGCGCGAGGCTCATGGCCGTACCGGGGTGGCCGTTGCCGACCTTCTGTACGGAATCCATGGCCAGGACGCGGGCGGTATCGACGGCCCGCTGGTCCAGATCGGTCCACTCGAGGTCTGTGGTGGTCGGCTTGGTGCTCACCCTGGGTCAGGGCTCCTCTCCACATGTTCGTATCCCGGTGACGACGGAAGCACCGGGCGTTGTCGAGCCTACCCCCGGAGCAACGCGCCTCTTTTCGAGTGCACGCCTTTCAAAAAACCGGACACAGCCAGGGTGCGGTCAGAGCGTCGTCTCCGCCTGTCGGCGGTGTATACGCGTGCCGTGCGGCCACCGCTCAACACGAGCCCACCCCCGCGAAGATCGGTGTCTGGGCAACGTCTAGAGTGGCGTGGTACGCGCAAGTCTTTACCGGGTCCTCACGCCGGAAGCTTGCTGGGATTTCTCTGTCAGGGGTGTGCGTGACGGCCGTCGAGTCCCGACCCGCAGGGGTCGTCTTGACTCCCAGCCCGGGGGGCCATCGGCCGTTCGGGGCTCGCGTCAAGGCATTCGTGGCGCTGACCAAACCACGGATCATCGAGCTGCTGCTGATCACCACCGTCCCGGTGATGTTCCTCGCCGCGCAGGATGTTCCCGACCTCTGGCTCGTGCTCACGACGTGCATCGGCGGTTACCTCTCCGCAGGCGGCGCCAACGCGCTGAACATGTACATCGACCGCGACATCGACGCCCTGATGGACCGTACGTCGCAGCGTCCGCTGGTCACCGGAATGGTGTCCCCGCGCGAGTGCCTGGTCTTCGGTCTCGCCCTCGCCGTCGTCTCGACGCTCTGGTTCGGGCTCCTCGTCAACTGGCTGTCCGCCGCGCTGGCGCTGGGCGCGCTGCTCTTCTACGTCATCGTCTACACGATGATCCTGAAGCGCCGTACCTCGCAGAACATCGTCTGGGGCGGCATCGCCGGCTGCATGCCGGTCATGATCGGCTGGTCCGCCGTCACCAACTCGATGTCCTGGGCCGCGGTCATCCTCTTCCTCGTCATGTTCTTCTGGACGCCGCCGCACTACTGGCCGCTGTCGATGAAGGTGAAGGAGGACTACGCGCGTGTGGGTGTGCCGATGCTTCCGGTCGTCGCCTCCAACACCGTGGTGGCCCGGCAGATCGTCCTCTACAGCTGGGTGATGGTCGCCGTCTCGCTGCTGCTGACGCCGCTCGGCTACACCGGCTGGTTCTACACCGCGGTGGCGCTGGTCACCGGCGGCTGGTGGCTCTGGGAGGCGCACTCGCTGCAGCGCCGCGCCAAGTCCGGGGCGACGGGCGGCAAGCTCAAGGAGATGCGGCTCTTCCACTGGTCCATCACCTATGTGTCGCTGCTCTTCGTGGCGGTCGCGGTGGACCCCTTCCTGCGCTAGCGCACTTTGGCCCTCCGGACACTCGAGGACCGGGGTCCGGGCAGGCACCAGTGGCCCACACCACGTGACCCCGGCGTCGCCAGGGCGCCGTACCCGCAAGTAGCATCGCTGCATGGCAGACACCAAGCAGGCAGAGCGCAAGGCGGCCAAGCTCGCCAAGCAGATCGGCGCCTTCGCCAAGGCGCACGGCGGCGCCGAGGGGCAGCTCGAATACATCGGTCAGGCGGGCACCCGCCTCGTGCTCGTCGGCGAGGACGGCGGCTGGGGCGACCTGGTCGCGCCGAGCCACTCCATCGCACAGGCCGCGGCCGAGAAGGCCGGGATCACGCTGCACGAGTCGTTCGACGGCGAGTTCGCGGCGAAGGTCCGCACTGGGCCGTACGAGTGGACCCGGATGGCGGGCATCCAGGTCGGCGGTCCGTCCAACGACTGAGCAACACCTCGTCGGGGTGTCACCCGTTAGGACTGTGGAAGCACGGTCCACGAATGGGAGACCGGATGATCGACACCCCGACCCTTGTGGACCAGTACTGCCACGGAGTGCTCCGTACGGAGCTGGGCCTCGGCACCTTCGAGGCCCATCTGGGCAGAACTGCGGGGCCACCCGCGCCCGGCACCACCTTCTTCGACACCCAGACAGGCTTCGCCGTACGGCGCTGGTGCCCGCCGCTGCTGGGTCTTGAGCCGCACTGCCCGCCCGCCCGCTATCTCGCCCGCCGCCGCGAGCTCGGCGTGCTCGAGGCGGGCAGACGGCTGCTGCGGGGCAGCGGAATCTCCACCTATCTCGTGGACACCGGTCTGCCCGGTGACCTCACGGGCCCGCGCGAGATCGCCGCGGCCGGTTCGGCCGACGCGCGCGAGATCGTCCGTCTCGAACTCCTCGCCGAGCAGGTCGCCGACACCTCGGGCACCGTGGAGAGCTTCCTCGCGAATCTCGCCGAGGCCGTGCACGGGGCCGCCGCCTCCGCCGTCGCCTTCACCTCGGTCGCGGCCGTGGGCCACGGACTCGCCCTCGCCCCCGAGCCCCCGGGCCCCGGCGAGGTGCGCGGGGCCGCCGGGCGCTGGCTGGCCGGGCGGCAGGTCGGCGGCAGGCTCACCGATCCCGTGCTGGTGCGGCATCTGCTGTGGATCGCGGTCGCCTCAGGGCTGCCGCTCCAGCTGCATGTCGGGGTCGAGGATCCGATGCTGCTCACCGGCTTCGCGGCCGCGACCGCCGGTCTCGGCACCGATCTGGTGTTGCTGCACGGCTATCCGTACCACCGGCACGCCGCGCATCTGGCGAGCGTCTACCCGCATGTGTACGCCGATCTCGGGCCCGCTCTCGTACACACAGGGGCTCGGGCCGCCGCCGTCCTCGCGGAGATCCTGGAGCTCGCGCCATTCGGGAAGCTGCTGTTCTCCAGCGGTGCGCGCGGCCTGCCGGAGCTGCATGTGGTGGGCGCCCGGATCTTCCGGGAGGCGCTCAGCCGGGTGCTCGGCGGCTGGGTCGGCGACGGCGCCTGGGCCCGTACGGACGCGGAACGGGTCGCGGGGATGATCGCGGCGGGCAATGCCCGACGGGTCTACGCACTGCCGGACGCCTGACGGTCGGGCGTCCGGCTGCCGGACGCCCGCCCGTCAGACGCGGGAGAGCGCCGAGTCGGCCTGCGCCGGGATCTCCGCGTCGTTCTCCGGACGCTCGCGCAGGCTCAGCGCGAGGCGCACCACCGCGATCCACATCAGCGCGGAGCCGAGCATATGGGCGGCGACCAGCGTCTCCGGGACGTGCGTGAAGTACTGGACATAGCCGATGACGCCCTGGGCGAGCAGCACGATCAGCAGATCGCGGGCGCGCGCCCGGGTGTCGTCCGGGGCGTCGACCACCCGTAGCACCAGCCACATCGCCACGGCCAGCGCGCAGACCGCCCAGGCGGCGAAGGCGTGGATATGCGCGGCGTCCGCCCAGTCCCACGGCATACGCGGTACGTCACTGCTGTCGCCGGCATGCTTGCCGGAACCGGTCACCGTCGTGCCCAGCGCGATGAGCAGCACCGAGAGGGCGACGATCGCCCAGGACAGCTTGCGGACCGGGCGCGGGACGCGCGGGCGCGGCGTGCCGTCGCCCTCGCGGGTGCGCTGCCACGTGATGGTGGCGACCGTGAGCAGCCCGGTGGCGAGCAGGAAGTGCCCGGCCACGGTCCAGGGGTTGAGGCCCGCCCATACCGTGATGCCGCCGAGCACGGCGTTGCCCATCACGATCCAGAACTGCGACCAGGCGAGCCGGGTCAGTCCGCGCCGCAGCGGCTTGGTGGCGCGTGCCGCGACGATCGTCCAGCCGACCGCCGCCGACAGGACGTATGTCAGCATCCGGTTGCCGAACTCGATCGCGCCGTGGATGCCCTGCTCGGGGGTGGCGAAGAGGCTGTCGTCCGTGCACTTGGGCCAGGCGTCGCAGCCGAGGCCGGAGCTGGTCAGCCGGACCGCGCCGCCGGTGACGATGATGACCACGCTCATCACGACGGCGGAGAGCGCAGCGCGCCGGAGGGTCCGGGGTGTGGGCGTCCAGCGCTGGGCGATTTGGGCGAGTGGGGTCTGCACGGGCCCTATCGTAGGCGGGCGATTGTGCACGTTTTCACGAGGGGTCGGGTCCGCGGATCCGCCGGTCCGGTCAGGACGGCGCGTACGCCAGCCGGAAGCGCGAGTCGTCGAGATGGTCCTCCTCCTCCCACCACACGGCGATCCGCCAGTGCGCCGAGGGCGGCGGGCGGTCGGGCGAGTGCAGGAACGCGTCGGCCAGCTCCGCCGCCACCGCCTCCGCGCTGCGGTCCGTGACGGCGTCCGTGCCACGCCACGGGTGCGTCAGCGGGGTCCAGGGCCCGTCGGCGCCGTCCCGTACGTCGAACCGCCACACCGCCCGCCACGACCGCGCCCGCAGGATCCGCCTGACCTCCGCGCCGTCCAGGCCCAGCCCTTCGGCGATGGCATCCGGATCCACGCCCTCGATCCGCGCCGCGAGGACCGCGAGCGGCAGCAGCCGCTCCGGAAGCAGGTCCTCCGCCCGCAAATATGTCAGTCCACCGTCGAAGGGGCAGCGTCGCAGCCTGCGTTCCAACTGGTCGTCGAGGTGCTCGAGGGCCACTGCGTGGGCCGCCCCGGGCGGGTCGCACGCGGACCACAGGGCGTGGAACTCACGCTCGGCCCGCACGGCCCAGGACGCCGCCTCCACCGGCAGGCCCAACTCCTCCAGCCGGTCGCCGAGACAGGCATGCGCCTGAGCGAGGCCCTCCTGGTTGCGCGGGTCCGAGCGGTCGAGGCTCTCCCAGACCTCGATGGCCCGGCGGGTGGCCGCCAGGGCGGCGAGTCCGTCCTCGCGTTCGCCGCACGAGGGCTGCTCGCCCATCGGATGGAGGGCGTAGCGGGGCAGACCCAGCTCGTCGCTGAGCGGCTCGGCCAGGTAGACGGCCTGACTGATCAGCGCGCGGGCGTACCAGCGTGCGTGCTTCTCGTCATGTCTGGCCGGCTCCTGGCAGCGCCGGATCGCAAGGTCGACGGCGGCCAGCGCGTCCTCGCGGCGGCCGGTGTCGAAGTGGTGGCGCGCAAGATCGCCGTACCGCAGGCTCAGCCGGGCGGTGAGTGAGAGATCGTCCTCGGCATGCGCGGCGAGCGCCGCGATCAGGTCCGTCAGCATGCGCTCGCGCTCCCGGGGGGAGGCACCGGCCCTGCCGGACCTGACCTTCGCCCACTCCGCGTCCAGTCGCAGTGCGGCAGTCCGCTCCATCGACGCCTCCCACCGTGCGGATCTTGGCAGGCTCATACTGGCCCGTGATTCAGTCCCAGCGGAAGAGCCGTGCGGCCGCGCCGAGTCCGAGTACCGCCCAGACAGCGAGGATCCCGAGATCGCCCCACGGCACTCCGGCGCCGTGCTGGAGCACATCGCGCAGACCGTCCGAGAGCGCCGAGATCGGCAGCAGCGCGAGCACCGACTGGACGCCGTCCGGGAACCTGTCCAGCGGCACGATCACTGAGCCGCCCACCAGGAGGAGCAGAAAGACCAGATTGGCGGCGGCCAGGGTCGCCTCGGCCTTGAGCGTCCCGGCCATCAGCAGGCCGAGGCCGGAGAAGGCTGCGGTGCCGAGGACGAGCAGCAGGAGTACGGACGCGGGGTTGCCGTGCGGGGACCAGCCGAGCGCGAAGGCGATGACGGTCAGCAGCACGATCTGGAGGACTTCGGTGGCCAGGACGGAGAGCGTCTTGGCGCTCATCAGGGCCCAGCGGGGGAGCGGCGATGCGCCGAGCCGCTTGAGGACTCCGTACCGCCGCTCGAAGCCGGTCGCGATGGCCTGGCCGGTGAAGGCGGTGGACATCACGGCGAGGGCGAGCACGCCGGGCGCCAGGAAGTCGACGGCCTTGCCGCTGCCGCCCGTTGCCGCGGTGGGCAGAGTGAGGATGTCGACGGTGGAGAAGAGGACCAGCAGCAGCGACGGGATGACGACGGTGAGCAGCAGCTGCTCGCCGTTGCGCAGCAGCATCCTCGTCTCGAAAGCGGTCTGCGCCGCGATCATGCGGGGCAGCGGCGCGGCGCCGGGCTTCGGCGTGTACGTACCGAGGCTCATGAACGCAGCTCCTTGCCGGTGAGCTCGAGGAAGACATCTTCGAGGGTGTGCCGCTCGACGGCGATCCCGTCCGGCATTACGCCGTGCTGCGCGCACCAGGACGTGACGGTCGCCAGCAGCTGCGGATCGACCTCGCCGGTGATCCGGTACGCCCCGGGCGTGAGCTCGGCCGCCGCGGTACCGTCCGGCAGCGCCTTGAGCAGCGAGCCGACGTCCAGCCCGGGCCGCCCGGTGAAGCGCAGCGTGTTCTCGGCGCCGCCCCGGCACAGCTGCTCGGGACTTCCGCCGGCGATGACCCGGCCCGCGTCGATGATCGCGACATCGTCGGCGAGCTCCTCGGCCTCGTCCATGAAGTGGGTGGTGAGGACGGTCGAGACGCCGTCGGCGCGGAGCTCGCGTACGAGCTCCCAGGTGGATCGGCGGGCCTGCGGGTCGAGGCCGGCGGTCGGCTCGTCCAGGAAGACCAGTTCGGGGCGGCCGACGACGGCCATCGCCAGCGCGAGCCGCTGCTGCTGGCCGCCGGAGAGGCGCCGGTATGCCGTACGGCCGCAGCTGCCGAGCCCCAGCCGCTCGATCAGCACGTCGACGTCCAGCGGATGGGCGTGCAGTCTGGCCATATGGCGCAGCATCTCGTCGGCGCGGGCGCCCGAGTACACACCGCCGGACTGGAGCATCACGCCGATCCGGGGGCGGAGTCTGCCGGCGTCGGCGACGGGGTCGAGGCCCAGGACGCGCACCGTGCCCGCGTTGGCGCGCCGGTAGCCCTCACACGTCTCGATCGTGGTGGTCTTGCCGGCTCCGTTGGGGCCGAGGACGGCGGTCACGGAGCCCTGGAGGACCTCGAGATCGAGGCCGTCCACGGCCGTCTTGGATCCGTACCGCTTGACCAGGCCACGGATCTGGACGACGGGCTCGCTTCGCATGCCGGGAAGTCTAGGCGGGGGGCGAAGGGCCCCGGGGCGCGGGGGCCCGGGACCGTCGCACACCGATTCCGCCACGCGGCGGACCCGGCACCGCGGGGTGTCTGCCGGTGGCCGATCCGATCCGTGCGGCGGAGCACCGGGGGCTTCGCGGAGCTGAGCCGAGGGGGCACAGTACGTGCCCAACCTCGATCCGGCGGCGGCCGTCCGTTCGGTCCATGACCGGACCTCGAGTTTCGGGTCAGGGACGGAGGGGGGCAGGCGGGCAGGTCAACCTGCGGTTGGTGGCACATTCCGGCAAGCCTCCGGTGCGTTTTCCGGCAAGCCTCCGCTGTATTCGAGCAGGGTCGCCGACCGCCCGGATCTGGCCGGTCGATTTCGTAACAATGACCTGGTCAGGACCCGTCCGGCAGTCGCTGGACGGCCCCGGCGCTTAGGTGACCCTTAGTGATGAAGCGCACCGGACCACGTTTTGGACGTCGGTTGTCACGGCCAGAGGAATTACGCAACAATGGCGTTGTGAAAAACGTTGGCGAGGCTCCTCACGAGGAACTTGCGACCGGGGAGCGCTCCACGCGCAACCGGGTCGCCCGGTCCGTCCTGGACCACGGCCCGTCCACCGTGGCCGACCTCGCTACGCGCCTCGGCCTCACCCAGGCAGCCGTACGCCGTCACCTCGACTCCCTCGTCTCCGACAATGTCGTCGAGCCCCGTGAACAGCGGATCTACGGCGCGCGTACCCGCGGGCGACCCGCCAAGGTGTTCGCCCTCACCGACTGCGGCCGGGACGCCTTCGACCAGTCGTACGACACGCTGGCCGTCGACGCGCTCCGCTGGATCGAGCGGACCGCGGGCGGCGGAGCGGCGGGAGAGGCGGCCGTCGCCGCCTTCGCCCGGGACCGGATGGCCACGCAGGCGGAGGCCTACCGCAAGGCGGTGGACGCCGCGGCACCCGAGGAGCGCACCGAAGCGCTGGCCAAGGCCCTGAGTGTCGACGGGTACGCTGCTACGGCGCGTAACGCACCGGTCGGCCAGCAGCTCTGTCAGCACCACTGCCCGGTCGCTCATGTCGCCGAGCAGTACCCCCAGCTGTGTGAGGCGGAGACCGAGGTCTTCTCCCGTCTCCTGGGAACGCATGTACAGCGTCTGGCCACCATCGCCCATGGTGACGGCGTCTGTACGACGTTCATCCCGCACAGCTCACCCCAGACCACCACACAGTCAGCATCTGCAAATACGGCCGGGAGGAACCCCGCATGACTCTCCCCACGGAGACTGCCCACCCCGAACTCGAGGGTCTGGGTACGTACGAATTCGGCTGGGCCGACTCCGACGCGGCCGGTGCCACGGCCAAGCGCGGCCTCTCCGAGGCGGTCGTCCGCGACATCTCGGAGAAGAAGAACGAGCCGGAGTGGATGCTGAAGCTGCGGCTCAAGGGTCTGCGGCTGTTCGACAAGAAGCCCATGCCGAGCTGGGGCTCGGACCTGTCGGGCATCGACTTCGACAACATCAAGTACTTCGTGCGCTCCACGGAGAAGCAGGCGGAGTCCTGGGAGGACCTGCCCGAGGACATCAAGAACACGTACGACAAGCTGGGCATCCCGGAGGCGGAGAAGCAGCGCCTGGTCGCCGGTGTCGCCGCCCAGTACGAGTCCGAGGTCGTCTACCACCAGATCCGTGAGGACCTGGAGGAGCAGGGCGTCATCTTCCTCGACACGGACACCGCGCTGAAGCAGCACCCGGAGCTCTTCCAGGAGTACTTCGGCACGGTCATCCCGGTCGGCGACAACAAGTTCGCCTCGCTGAACTCCGCCGTGTGGTCCGGTGGCTCCTTCATCTACGTCCCCAAGGGCGTGAAGGTCGACATCCCGCTGCAGGCCTACTTCCGTATCAACACGGAGAACATGGGCCAGTTCGAGCGGACGCTGATCATCGTCGACGAGGACGCCTACGTCCACTACGTCGAGGGCTGTACCGCCCCGATCTACTCCTCGGACTCGCTGCACAGCGCCGTCGTCGAGATCATCGTCAAGAAGGGCGGCCGCTGCCGCTACACGACGATCCAGAACTGGTCGAACAACGTCTACAACCTGGTCACCAAGCGCGCCGTGGCGTACGAGGGCGCGACCATGGAGTGGGTCGACGGCAACATCGGCTCCAAGGTCACCATGAAGTACCCGGCCGTCTACCTGATGGGCGAGCACGCCAAGGGCGAGACCCTGTCCATCGCCTTCGCGGGCGAGGGCCAGCACCAGGACGCCGGCGCCAAGATGGTCCACATGGCCCCGAACACCTCCTCGAACATCGTCTCCAAGTCGGTGGCGCGAGGCGGCGGCCGTACCTCCTACCGCGGTCTGATCGAGATCGGCGAGGGCGCTGCGGGCTCGAAGTCCAATGTGCTCTGTGACGCGCTGCTGGTCGACACGATCTCCCGCTCCGACACCTACCCGTACGTGGATGTCCGCGAGGACGACGTGTCCATGGGCCACGAGGCGACCGTCTCCAAGGTTTCCGACGACCAGCTCTTCTACCTGATGAGCCGCGGTATGACGGAGTTCGAAGCGATGGCGATGATCGTGCGCGGCTTCGTCGAGCCGATCGCCAAGGAACTGCCCATGGAGTACGCGCTGGAGCTCAACCGGCTGATCGAGCTGCAGATGGAGGGGTCGGTCGGCTAAGGCCCCGCCCTCCCCGAGCAGCGACTGTTTTTCGACGTAGGAAGAGAGCAAGACGACAGCCATGGCTGAGGCTCAGAACATTCCGGCGGGCTCCACCACTGCCGGTTCGATCGCGGTGGCCGCCGAGTCGACCGTCGCCACCCGCATGAGTGCACCGCCGTCCTTCGACGTGGCGGACTTCCCGGTCCCGCACGGCCGGGAGGAGGAGTGGCGCTTCACTCCGCTCGAGCGGCTGGCCGGTCTGCACGACGGCACCGCCGTCGCTACCGGCAGCGCCGTCAAGGTCGCGATCGACGCCCCCGAAGGCGTGATCATCGAGACCGTCGGCCGTGATGACGCACGGCTCGGCAGGGCGGGCACCCCGGTGGACCGTGTCGCCGCCCAGGCGTACTCCTCCTTCGAGACGGCCTCGGTCGTCACCGTGCCCAAGGAGACGGTTCTCACCGAGCCGGTCCGTATCGCCGTGCACGGGGAAGGCGGCACCGCCTACGCCCACCAGATCATCGAACTCGGCGCATTCGCCGAGGCTGTCGTGGTCATCGACCACACCGGTGACGCGGTGCTCGCCTCCAATGTCGACTACCTGCTCGGCGACGGAGCGAAGCTCACCGTCGTCTCCGTCCAGGACTGGGACGACAAGTCCGTCCACGTCTCCCAGCACAATGCGCTGGTCGGCAGGGACGCCTCCTTCAAGTCGATCGTCGTCACCTTCGGCGGCGATGTCGTACGCCTGCACCCCCGCGTTTCCTACGCGGGCACCGGTGGCGAGGCCGAGCTCTTCGGTCTGTACTTCACCGACGAGGGTCAGCACCAGGAGCACCGCCTCCTGGTCGACCACAACGCCCCGCACTGCCGTTCCAACGCCGCCTACAAGGGCGCGTTGCAGGGTCAGGACGCGCACGCGGTGTGGATCGGCGATGTGCTGATCGAGGCCGTGGCCGAGGGCACGGACACATACGAGATGAACCGCAACCTCGTCCTCACGGACGGTGCGCGCGTCGACTCCGTACCGAACCTGGAGATCGAGACCGGCGAGATCGTCGGCGCCGGTCACGCCTCCGCCACCGGCCGCTTCGACGACGAGCAGCTCTTCTACCTGCAGTCCCGTGGCATCCCGGCCGACGAGGCGCGCCGCCTGGTGGTCCGTGGCTTCTTCGCCGAGCTGGTCCAGAAGATCGGCCTGCCCGACGTCGAGGCGCGCCTGCTGGCCAAGATCGACGCGGAGCTGGAGGCATCCGTCTGATGGCAGCCTTCGTCCGAGCCTGTGGGCTGAGCGAGCTGGAGGAGGGCACCCCGAAGCGGGTGGAACTCGACGGCACGCCGGTGTCTGTCGTCCGCACCGAGGGCGAGGTGTTCGCGATCAACGACATCTGCTCGCACGCGAATGTCTCCCTGTCCGAGGGCGAGGTGGAGGACTGTCAGATCGAGTGCTGGCTGCACGGCTCCAGCTTCGACCTCCGCACCGGTAAGCCGTCCGGCCTTCCCGCGACGCGCCCCGTCCCCGTATACCCCGTAAAGATCGAAGGGGACGATGTGCTCGTCTCCGTCACCCAGGAGTCCTGAGTCACCCATGGCAACGCTTGAAATCCGCGACCTGCACGTCTCCGTCGAGGCCGAGAACGGCCCCCGGGAGATCCTCAAGGGCGTCGACCTGACCGTGAAGCAGGGCGAGACCCACGCCATCATGGGCCCCAACGGCTCCGGCAAGTCGACCCTCGCCTACTCCATCGCGGGCCACCCCAAGTACACGATCACGAGTGGCACCGTGACTCTGGACGGCGAGGACGTCCTGGAGATGACCGTCGACGAGCGCGCCCGCGCCGGCATGTTCCTGGCCATGCAGTACCCGGTCGAGGTTCCCGGCGTCTCCGTCTCCAACTTCCTGCGTACGTCGGCGACGGCGATCCGCGGCGAGGCCCCCAAGCTGCGTACCTGGGTGAAGGAGGTCAAGTCCGCCATGGAGCAGCTCCAGATGGACCCGGCCTTCGCCGAGCGCAATGTGAACGAGGGCTTCTCCGGCGGTGAGAAGAAGCGCCACGAGATCCTTCAGCTGGAGCTCCTCAAGCCGAAGATCGCGATCCTGGACGAGACCGACTCCGGCCTGGACGTCGACGCGCTGCGTCAGGTCTCCGAAGGCGTCAACCGCGTCCACGGGACCGGCGAGGTCGGCACCCTGCTGATCACGCACTACACGCGCATCCTGCGCTACATCAAGCCCGACTTCGTGCACGTGTTCGCGAACGGCCGCATCGCCGAGTCCGGCGGCGCCGAGCTCGCCGACAAGCTCGAGGCCGAGGGCTACGAGGCATACACGAAGGGTGGCGTATCCGCGTGACACAGTTGCCGGGCCTCCTCGACACCGAGGCGATCCGCAAGGACTTCCCGATCCTGGACCGCCTGGTCCACGACGGGAAGAAGCTCGTGTACCTGGACAACGCGGCGACGTCACAGACGCCGCGCCAGGTGCTCGATGTGCTGAGCGAGTACTACGAACAGCACAATGCCAACGTCCACCGCGGTATTCATGTGCTCGCCGAGGAGGCCACGGCGCTGTACGAGGGCGCCCGCGACAAGGTCGCCGCCTTCATCAACGCGCCCAGCCGCGACGAGGTCATCTTCACCAAGAACGCCTCGGAGTCGCTCAACCTCGTGGCGAACATGCTCGGCTGGGCCGATGAGCCCTACCGCGTGGACCACGAGACCGAGATCGTCATCACGGAGATGGAGCACCACTCCAACATCGTTCCGTGGCAGCTGCTCTCGCAGCGCACCGGCGCGAAGCTGAGGTGGTTCGGCCTCACCGACGACGGCCGTCTCGATCTGTCCAACATCGACGAGATCATCACCGAGAAGACGAAGATCGTCTCCTTTGTGCTGGTCTCCAACATCATGGGCACCATCAACCCCGTCGAGGCGATCGTCCGCCGTGCGCAGGAGGTCGGCGCGCTGGTCCTGATAGACGCCTCGCAGGCCGCCCCGCACATGGTGCTCGACGTGCAGGCGCTGCAGGCCGACTTTGTGGCCTTCACCGGCCACAAGATGTGCGGCCCGACCGGTATCGGCGTGCTGTGGGGCCGCCAGGAGCTGCTCGAGGACCTGCCGCCGTTCCTCGGCGGTGGCGAGATGATCGAGACCGTGTCGATGCACTCGTCGACGTACGCTCCGGCGCCGCACAAGTTCGAGGCCGGTACGCCCCCGATCGCCCAGGCCGTAGGCCTCGGCGCGGCCGTGGACTACCTCACCTCGATCGGCATGGACAAGATCGCCCAGCATGAGCACGTCCTCACCGAGTACGCGGTGAAGCGGCTGCTCGAGGTCCCGGACCTGCGCATCATCGGCCCCACCACGGCCGAGGACCGCGGCGCGGCGATCTCCTTCACGCTCGGCGACATCCACCCGCACGACGTGGGCCAGGTCCTCGACGAGCAGGGCATCGCGGTCCGGGTCGGCCACCACTGCGCGCGGCCCGTCTGCCTGCGGTACGGAATTCCTGCGACCACGCGAGCGTCGTTCTATCTGTACTCCACGCCGTCGGAGGTCGATGCCTTGGTCGACGGGCTGGAGCACGTACGGAACTTCTTCGGCTAGGGGCTGGGACGTGTTGTGCCTTCCCCGGGGAACCCCCGGCCCCCCGGCAGGAGAGGCACCTGGACGGACCGGCGAGAGGACGCGAGGTCAATCGCAGTGAAGCTTGATTCGATGTACCAGGAAGTCATCCTGGACCACTACAAGCACCCTCATGGGCGTGGTCTGCGGGATGGCGATGCCGAGGTGCACCACGTCAATCCGACGTGCGGCGACGAGATCACACTCCGCGTACGGTACGAGGGCTCGCTCATCGCGGACATCAGCTACGAGGGTCAGGGCTGCTCCATCAGCCAGGCCAGCGCGTCCGTACTGAACGAGCTGCTCGTCGGCAAGGAGCTCACCGAGGCGCAGAAGATCCAGGCCACCTTCCTGGAGCTGATGCAGTCCAAGGGGCAGATCGAGCCGGACGACGCGATGGAGGAGGTGCTGGAGGACGCGGTCGCGTTCGCCGGCGTCTCCAAGTACCCGGCCCGGGTGAAGTGCGCTCTGCTGAGTTGGATGGCCTGGAAGGACGCGACCGCCCAGGCACTGGGAGACGGCGCGGAGAGGAAGACGGCATGACCGAGAACGCAGGAGCCGCACTGAAGCCGGCCTCCGAGGAAGAAGTCCGCGAGGCGCTGTACGACGTCGTCGACCCGGAGCTGGGCATTGACGTCGTCAATCTCGGCCTGATCTACGGCATCCACATCGACGACGCCAATATCGCCACCCTCGACATGACGCTGACGTCCGCGGCCTGTCCGCTGACCGATGTCATCGAGGACCAGGCGAAGGCGGCCACGGACGGTATCGTCAATGAGCTGAAGATCAACTGGGTCTGGATGCCACCGTGGGGCCCGGACAAGATCACGGACGACGGCCGCGAGCAGCTGCGCGCGCTCGGTTTCAACGTCTGAGCCGACGTCTGAGCCTGGGCCTGAGCCCACATCTGAGTCGGCCACCCCGAGATCCGGCAAACGGCCATGCCCGCCAGACAGACTGGCGGGCATGGCCGTTTCTCTGTAGCCGTCGTCATCGACTCCCACGATCGCCCGCGCTCGCCCGCTTCCGGAGCCAGGTACTGAACCGGAAGGTGGTCCTCGAGGCCGAGGGCGAGATCGTCATCGGCGAACGGATCGACCGGATCGACTAATACGCGGGCGGTACGGCGGCGGCCTCGGCGAGGACCGGGGCCAGGTTCTCCTTGCGGATGCGCTGGTCGACATAGAGCAGGCTGATCACCAGCTGCGGGAAGGTGGCCACGAAGATATCGCCGATCAGCTGGCTCAGCAGCACCACGATCAGCAGACCGCCCATGGAGACCAGCACTTGCGAGGCCGTGGGGTCCGCACCCAGGTCCGAGGTGCCGATCGCACCCGGGAACATCCCGATCAGGTTCACCGGAAGCTGGATGATGTAGCTCGCCACCGCGGCGATGCCGAAAGCGAGCAGCGTGCTGCCGAAGATCCGCCACCAGCCGCCGCGTACGAGGTGCGAGGAGCGGCGCAGCGCCGCCAGCGACCCCTGGCCCTCGAAGACGGCTGCGGCCGGGGCCAGGCTGAACTTCACCCAGAGCCAGGCGGCGAGCGGTGTGGTCGTCAAGGCGCCCAGGAAGGCCAAGGGCGGCACGACGAGCGGCCCGCTGCCCGTGGTGAGGAGCGCGATCATGACGGTGACGAAGGCCAGCAGGAACAGCGCGAGGGGGACCAGCAGGATCAGGCTGGTGAGGAAGACCGTGCCGATCACCGCGGGGACCCGGGCGCGGGCCCGGCGCCAGACGGCGCCGAAGGTGGTGGGCCGGCCGAGTACCGCTTCCTGCACGATCGCCGCACAGCCGGCGTAGATCATCGTCGTGGCGAGCAGCATCGCCAGCAGGCCGACGAGCCAGACGCAGCCGAAGGCGATGAGCAACGCCCGGACGTCTTCCCAGTCGGGGGTACCTTCGTCGGCGAAGACCCGGTGGAGATGGCTCCCCACGGCCGCATAGGCGCCGGCCAACGCCGCCCCGACCACGGCCGCCGCCGCTCCGTAGACGACCGCGGCTATGCCGAACAGTTGCTTCCAGTAGCGGCCGATCGTCGCGAAGGCCCCGCCCAGGACATCGCCGAGGCCGAGCGGAGCCAGCGGGATCACTCCGGGTTTCGGTGGCGGAGGAGGCATCCAGCCGCCCCAGCCCGGAGGGCCTGCGTGCGGCGTGTTCCCGTATGCCATCGGTGTGTCTCCCGCGCGTATTGTGCCTGGTCGGACGGCACACCGTAGCGGGACGGGCGGCGGCGGGTCACGGCGGCCCCTTCGCCTTGCCCTTCCTGGCGGCCCGCGCCCCGCTCCTGGTCTCGGCCGTCGCCTCGCGGAGCGCGGGCCCGGCCTGCTCGAAGTAGCGGACGAGGACGCGCAGTTCGTCGGCGCTGAAGCTGTCGAAGACCTCGGCCATCCGGCGGCGGCCCGCGCCGAAGGCCGCCTCGTCCTGCTCGCGGGTGAGCGGCACCGCCTCGACAACGACCCGTCGGCGGTCGGCCGGATCGGTGCGGCGGTGGATCCAGCCGGCCTGCTCGAGGCGGTCGACGAGCCGGGTCGTGGCGCTCTGCGAGAGTCCGATCCGTGCGGCGAGGCCACCGGTGGTCAGGGGTCCTGCGAGTTCCAGGGCGTTGAGCGCGTACACATCGGTGGGGTTCTGCCCGAGGGTCTCGGCCGCCGCCTGGCCGTGCAGGACGACGGCGGTGAGGTAGTCGCGGTGGACGCGCGCGAGCTGCCCGGGCAGCGGTCCGTCATTCTGGTCGGACATCGTCCGCCACCTTTCCCGGGACACCTGGCCGTCTGTTGTTTGCGCCCGTACATATATTGCACGATGCGCCGTTGTGTACGGTCGTACGCAACGATGTGTACACTCGTACGCATGGGATACGGACTGCTGGCCGCGGCGATCGCGGCGGAGGTGGCCGGGACGACGGCCATGAAGTACAGCGAAGGCTTCACCAGGCTGTGGCCCTCGCTGCTCACCGTCGTGGGCTATCTGCTCGCCTTCTCGCTGCTCGCGCGCACGCTGAAGACGATGTCGGTGGGCACCGCGTACGCGATCTGGGCGGGCGTCGGCACGGCCGCGATCGCCGTCATCGGCATGATGTTCCTGGGCGAGTCGACCAGCCTGGTCAAGATCGCGGGCATCGCCCTGGTGATCGCCGGAGTCGTGGTGCTCAGCATGGGCGGAGCCCACTGATGGCGCGAAGGTACGACCCCGAACGGCGCGAGCGCATCATCGACGCCGCGATCCGGGTGGTCGGGCGCAACGGGATCGCCGGGCTCAGCCACCGCACCGTGGCGGCCGAGGCGGATGTGCCGCTCGGCTCGACGACGTACCACTTCGCCTCCCTCGACGAGCTGTTGGTCGCCGCGTTGCGCCAGGCCAACGAGGGTTTCGCGGCGGCGGTACGGGACAGCGGCGCGCTCGCCGACCCGGAGGCCGATATCGCGGAGGAGCTCGCGCGGCTGATGGGGGAGTGGCTCGCGGGTGACCGCACCGGGGTCGAGCTGGAGTACGAGCTCTATCTGGCAGCCCTGCGGCGGCCCGCGCTGCGGCCGGTCGCGGCCCAGTGGTGCGAGGACCTCGCCGAGACGCTGGCCCGGCGGACCGATCCGGTCACGGCGCGGGCGCTGGTGGCGCTGATGGACGGGATCTGTCTGCAGGTGCTGCTGACGGGCGCGCCCTACGAAGCGGAGTACGCGCGTGAGATCCTGGCGCGGATCATCGGCTGAGCGGTGCGGCCGCCGGCCTCCGGCGGGACGCCGTGGTGGGTACCGCCGCCCTCGTGGAGACCGCCGTCGTCGGCATCCATCACCTCCGCCCCTGGTCCGGCCCGGGGTGGACGCACGACCGGCACCTGAGACCGGTTCGCACCGGCCCGCCCCGGCCGGTTAAGTTTTCTGTCATGACCGACACCACTGCTCCTCGCACCACCGGCGCCGTCGCCGCCGGACTCGCCACCCTCACCACCGACGGCACCGTCCTCGACACCTGGTTCCCCGCCCCCGTGCTCGCCGCCGAGCCCGGCCCGGCCGGCACCGAGCGGCTGACCGGCGAGCAGGCCGCCGAGCTCCTCGGAGCGGGCGCCGCCAAGGCCATCGGGTCCGACTCCCGCCGCGGGGTCGAGGTTGTCGCCGTCCGTACGGTCATCGCCTCGCTCGACGACAAGCCGCTGGATGCCCACGACGCGTACCTGCGTCTGCACCTGCTCTCGCACCGCCTGGTCAAGCCGCACGGCCAGAGTCTGGACGGCGTCTTCGGGCTGCTCGCCAATGTCGCCTGGACCTCGCTCGGTCCGGTCGCCGTCGACGACGTGGAGAAGGTCCGGCTGAACGCCCGCGCCGAGGGCCTGCACCTGCAGGTGACGAGCATCGACAAGTTCCCGCGGATGACGGACTACGTCGCGCCCAAGGGTGTACGCATCGCCGACGCCGACCGGGTCCGCCTCGGCGCGCACCTGGCCGAGGGCACCACGGTCATGCACGAGGGCTTCGTCAACTTCAACGCCGGCACGCTCGGCACGTCGATGATCGAGGGCCGGATCTCCGCGGGCGTCGTCGTCGGGGACGGCTCCGACATCGGCGGTGGCGCCTCGACCATGGGGACGCTCTCCGGCGGCGGCAACGTCCGTATCGTCATCGGCGAGCGCTGCCTGATCGGCGCCGAGGCGGGCGTCGGCATCGCGCTCGGCGACGAGTGTGTCGTCGAGGCCGGTCTGTACGTCACCGCCGGCACCCGGGTCACCATGCCCGACGGGCAGATCGTCAAGGCGCGCGAGCTGTCCGGCGCGAGCAACATCCTCTTCCGTCGCAACTCGGTCACCGGCGCCGTGGAGGCCCGCCCGAACAACGCGGTCTGGGGCGGCCTCAACGAGGTTCTGCACAGCCACAACTGAACTCGCGGGGCCGCCGAGCTGCGGCCTCGTATTGGATCAACCCGCTGACCTGGTGCTGAGCTGTCGGCAGTTGCTGGCGTTGGTCATTGTCGAGCGCCCTTCCACGGCCCCGAGACGGCCCCGGGAGGGCGCTCCGCTGCGTGCCGCTCCGACGGAGACTCCTGGTGCCTTCCTCGGCGAGACCCTGGTCCTCGTAGTTGTACAAGCGGGATCGTTTGAGGTGTCCCTGCGGCTGGGAAGTCAGTCGTAGCGGAAGCTGCCAACGGGGGTTGAACGTGGATCAGACTATCTCGGTCATTTCGCTTGTCATTTCTACGGCCGCTCTCGTGATTATTGCGATCTCACTCAGCTATCAATCTAGACAGACGAACATCTCTCAAGATGAGAGCATGAGGGCGCACCACCGAGAACTCATTGTCATGTCAATGAATGATTCCTCGCTGCGGACCTGCTGGGGTGGCGAGATGCCTTCCGGATCGGAGGAGAAGCAGAGGCAACTCATGTTTTCAAATCTGATTTTTTCCTGGTACTACTCGTCCTACCTGACCAAAGATGCCAACGATATGCTGCTGAAGATGAATCTCAATTCATTTTTTCGTGGAGAGATCGGGAGGGAGTATTGGCGTGCCAGCCGGTCGGGGTGGATGGAATTGACGAATGCTGCAGAGGCCAAGAGGAAGAGAGATTTTCTATTGATCGCGGACAGCTGTTACGAGTGTGCCGCGGCAGGGACGCCTTAGGTCGCACCTGCTCACCTTCACGCCGTCCGTCAGGATCTCTGACGCTGCACAACTGAGGTGTTTTCAGGGGCGGCCCCGCCCAAGGGCCTCAGACGGACGGGCCGGATGTTGATGCGAGCAGTTCCTCGTATGCCCTTCGCAGCCCGTCGGTCGCCTCGCGGCCGGCGGGCTGCAGCGGTGCACGGACCGGTCCCGCGTCGATCAGTGCCTTCACGGTCACCGTGCCGGGCAGCCCCGACGCCATCATCAACTCGCTCAGCGGGGCGGTGAGTTGATTCAGGCGGGCGGCTTCGGCGACCTGCCCCGCGTCGTACGCGTCGAGCACCGCCCGCAGCTGCCGCGGCGCGACATTCGCGACCGTGCTGACGAAGCCCGCACCGCCCACCGCGTACAGCGGAAGATTCAGTTCCTCGGAGCCCGAGTAGTACGCCAGCGAGGTCCGGGCGATCACTTTCGTCGAGCCGAGCAGGTCGTACGCGCAGTCCTTGACGGCCACGATCCGCGGATGCCCGGCCAGGCGCAGCAGCGTCTCCGTCTCGATACGGGTGCCGGTGCGGCCCGGGATGTCGTACAGCATCAGGGCGATGCCGACCGCGTCCGCGACGTGCCTGAAGTGCGCTTCGAGAGCTGCCTGCGGCGGACGGCTGTAGTACGGCGTCACCACCAGCAGCCCGTCCGCGCCCGCAGCCTCGGCGGCCCGCGCCAGCTCCACGGTGTGCCGGGTGTCCGCGCTGCCCACGCCGGCGACGACGGCCGCGCGGTCGCCCACCGCCTCCATCACCGCCCGTACGAGAGCGGTCTTCTCCGCGTCCGAGGTGGTCGGCGACTCACCCGTGGTGCCGCTCAGTACGAGGCCGTCGCAGCCCTCGGTCACCAGGTGGTCCGCGAGATTCTGGGCGCCGCCCAGGTCCAGCTCACCGGCGTCGGTGAAGGGCGTGATCATCGCGCAGAGCGCTCGGCCGAAAGGGCGGGATGTGGTCATACCGCAGTTTCGGCCGGACAGAGGGTGAAGGTCTACTTAAAATCTCTTGGGGTGAAAGGTAAGCGGAGCTGAACTGTTGGGTGCTCGGGCGGTCTTGGGTCCGATCCTCGTACGCCCCGGCGGGTTCGGCCGGCGGGAACCACGCACTCCGCTACCCGTCACCGAACGGTGATCGCGGGCAGGGCCGGTTCTTTGCAGGGCACCCGGCACGATGTATCCATGATCCGAGCCGTGCGCCACCTCCCGCTGATACTGCTGCTGCCCCTCGCCCTGACCGCTTGCGGCACCGAGAAGGCCGCGTCAGGAGCCTCAGGGACCTCGGGGCGGACGGGGTCCTCGATTCCGTCGGGATCCTCGGGACCGGCGCCCGACCGGTCCCGACTGGAGGCGCGGGCCCGCTATATGCAGTCCGCGATGGAGCACATCTATGTCACCGCCGTCGACGGATACAGCCTCGCGAAGCAGTCCGTCGGAGTCCTGGGCGGCGACGGCTTCTCCAGCGTGTATGTCTCCAAGAGCGGCGAGCGGATACGGCTGGAGGTCGACCGGGGAACGCTGACCGAGGCCAACTGCGCGGAGCCTTCCCTGTATCCGGCGGAGGGGCGGCCGGTGAAGTGCGAGCGGGACGGGACGTACTGGTACCGGACGTCCGGCGACGCCCACGAGTACGCGCGGGCCGAGGACGGTCATGTCGTACGGATCGGCGCCGACGGAGCCGTGGACCGCGACACCCTGAGGCGTGCCGCGAAGGCCGCGCACCCGGCGGACGACCGGGAGCTGGACGAGCTCCTGCCGCAGCGGCAGGAGCCCACCGCGCCGGTCGAGCGCGGCGATCTGCCGCCGGTGGGCGACGGCGCACCCAACAACGACGTGGGCGTCGGCGGTTGACCTCAACCATGGTTCACGTTTGAGGATGGTGATCGTCGGCGCGCCACAGGGGCGTGCCGAGCGAGGAGGGGATCACCATGACCGTGACCGCGCAGCCCGACTCCCGGCCGGATCTCACCCGCGCCGAGAGCGGACTCGTCCAAGTGTCCACCTGGGACGTCGGCACCCCCGAGCGGCAGCGGGCCGCCGTCGAGGCCGTCGCCGAGGTCTGGCAGAGCCGGGACTGGCCCGGTGCCGGACTGCTCTCGTACAGCGTCTTCGTCGGCGAGGACGGCACGACGCTCCTCCACTACTCGCAGTGGCGGGACGAGGACGCGTACCAGGATTTCCTCCGCGCCCACCGGGACGACAGGAACGAGGAGATCGACGCGGCCGTGCCCGGCATCCAGCGGCGCGGGCCGCGCTCCTACCAGCTCTACCGCAGCGGCGGCCGTGGGACGGACGACCGGCGGATCCCGGGCTGCGTGGTGATCGTGGACGTGGAGTTCGACGGGCCTGACACCGAGCGCCAACGAGCCTGGGTGGACGGCGTCTTCGAAGCCCTGAGAACAGAACCGCACCCGCACCCGGGCGGCATCGCCGGGCACTTCCACGTCAGCGTCGACGGGACCCGGGTCCTCAACTACGCCGAGTGGGAGAGCGCCGAGGCGCACCGCGAGGCGCTTACCGCGCCCGGCGACGGAGTCGGGTCGAGGACCCCGCAGTGGGCGAAGGTGCAGAGCTTCCCCGGCGTGACGGGTGGCGGCGTGAACCGGTACACGCCCGCGCTGAGCCTCAGCGCGGGCGTGTAGCCGTCGGTGCCGCGGTCTGCCCCGGCGGTGCTGCGGTACCCCGGCGGCATCGCGGTATCACGGTACGTCGCCGGTAAACCGCGAGCGGCTACGGGCGGAAGCGCAGGACCTGCGGGTCGTGGTCGCTGTTCTGGTCCGAGAACTCCGCGTTGATGTGCACGCTGTCGTACGCGAAGTCATGGATCGACGGACTCGTCAGGATCTGGTCGAGAACCTGGCTGTTGCCCTGGAAGACGTAGGAGTAACGCTCCGAGCAGGGGAGAGACTTGACAGCCGGGTAGAGCGCGCCGCCGTCCGTCAGGGCCTTGGTCGTCGCCGAGAACTCGAAGTCGTTGATGTCTCCGAGGGCCAGGACATCGGCGCGGCGGTCGGCCTTCAGGATGTCCTTGACGAAGGCGTTCACGGCCTGCGCCTGCAGGAGGCGCTTGGTCTCGGAGGAACGGTTCGGCGGCTGGTGGTGCGAGGTCAGCGACTCGTCGCCGCCCTTCGAGCCGAAGTGGTTGGCGATCACGAAGACCGTACGGCCGCGGAAGGTGAACTCGCCGGCCAGCGGCTTGCGGCTGTCGTTCCAGGCGGCGTTGGACGGGTCGATCCGGCCGGGTGAGAGGGTCAGGGCCGCGTGGCCCCCCTCCTGGGCGACCGCGGTCGCCGTCTTCGCGTCGCCGCCCGGGCGGTCGGTGAAGGACACCCGCTCCGGGTTGAAGAGGAAGACCTGACGGATGTTGCCGCCCGGCTCGCCGCCGTCCTTGTTGTTCTCGGGGTTGATGGTGCGCCACTGGTACGCGGGACCGCCGGCCGCAGTGATCGCCGCCGTGAACTTCTTCAGCGTCTCCTCGGCCGAGACGGTGCCGTCGTTCTTGGCGCCGTTGTCGTCCTGGATCTCCTCCAGGGCGACGATGTCGGGCGAGGCGAGGTTGGTCACGACCGCGGCCGCCAGCGCGTCGAACTTCGCCTGCGGGTCGGACGGGTCCAGGTTCTCCACGTTGTAGGTGGCGACCGCGAGCTCGCCCTTGCGCTGCTTGCGCGTCGCCTCACGCTTCAGACCGAGGTTCTGCACCGTGCCGAGGGTCCGCGCCGTCAGGGTGTAGCCGCCGAACTGGTTGAAGTCCAGGGGCCCTTCGGTCGTTCCGGACAGTACGTCCCCGACGTTCGCCGTGGGGAAGGGCTTCTCGGCCAGTGGCGTCAGCGACTGGATCTGGAGCCGCCCGGTGTTCTGCGCGGTGTACGAGCTGTAGAGCGTGCCGCCGCGCCGGACCGGGTTCTCGTGCGGCTTCACCGTCACCCAGAGCTCGGCATGGGTGTCGGTCGCGCCGACGACGCGCGAGGTGCCGACGCGTACATTGCTGCCCTCGAGCGACTCGTAGTAGTCCAGAGCGTAGGCGTGGGGCTTCAGCGGCAGCGCGTTGATGCTGCCGGCCGCCGCCGCGTCACCGGCCGGGGCGTACGCCGAGGGGACCGACCGGGCGGAGACGGTCACCGGCGCGGGCAGCGGGTTCTGGGACGAGACCACGGTGACGGTCGGCTTGGCGATCTGGGTGAGCGACTGGTTGCCGGAGGAGGTGCCGCCCGGGATGTACTCGCCGACGGTGCCGGAGACCAGCACCTGGTCGCCGACGGCGACGGTCGGGTTGGAACCGGTGTAGACGAAGACGCCCTCGCTGGTGGCCGGGTCCGCGTCGTCCTGCGGGTCCTGGAACCAGAAGCCCTTGGATCCGTAGGTCCGTACGCCGGTGACGATGCCGGGTACCTCGGTGACCTGCTGCCCCACCAGCGGGGATATCCGGGTGGAGCCCTGGATGTCATGGATCCGGACCTCCGCGGCGGAGGCGGCGGAGGAACCGGCGAGCAGGCCCGCGGCCAGCGCGACGGCGACGACGGCCGAGACGGCGGTGGTTCTCGGTACGACGGAGGAAGGCATCAACGAACTCCGGGAGTGAGGGATGAGGGGTGGCGCAAATGGTTCTACGCGCGTCAATCTCTTGGTTCCGCAGGGGAGTTGTCAAGGGTTGACGGGTGTACTGCGACCGACGGGCGGGTGAACCGGCGTGGGGGAGCCCGTTCGACGCCCGGCGTGCACTGCGCGTACTGCCCGGGCTCGGCGAAACGCGGTGAATTGCGTCTACGCTGGGGGCCGCCCACCGGGCCGCCCGCACCCGTACGCCCCGAGGAGAACCACCAGATGTCGGAAGACCGCCCCACCCTGCCGCCGGTGCGGCTGCACTCGGACGCGGAGCTGGCGCGGGACGCGCTCGCCACTCCGCTGCTGACCAGGGCCGTCCGTCTTGCCCGCTGGGCGGGTCCCGGGACGCGGGTCGGCGCCGGCGGCGAACTCGTCGACGAGCAGCTGCCCATGGCCGCGCAAGAGCTGGGGCTCGGCGGGGCCGACGGTCCGGCGTACGCGAGCGAGGCGTGGCGCCTCGCCGTCGACGCCGGGCTGGTGGAAGTCCAGGATCCGCAGGACGACGATGCGGAGTACGGCACGGTCACCGTGGGGGAGAACCTCGAACTGATCGTCTCGGGCGGACCGCAGGACATCCTCGCGATCTGGCTGGACGCCCTGGAGGCCGTGCACGCGGACGCCACCGCTCCTGTTCTGGAGGACCTGGCAGGCGCCATCGACGAGGACGGTGAGATCGACTTCAAGACGCTCGACTGGGACCCGGAGGCGGAGTCCGAGTTCCTCGACGGGGTCCTCGGGAACCTGTATCTGCTGACCGTCGCCGAGGGCGGCGCGCGCGATGAGCCGGTGCCGCTGCCCGCGCTGGCCGCGTCGATGATCGTGCCCGACGACATGGGCGAGCCCACCGACGACGTACTGGAGCAGGTGTCGGACGCGATGATGCGGCTGGACGACCAGTTCAGGCTGCTCGAGCCGATCGGCCTGGTCGAATACCGGCCGGTGGACGAG
The DNA here is from genome assembly GCF_053591755.1 of Streptomyces sp. NPDC002926. Classification (NCBI taxonomy): domain Bacteria; kingdom Bacillati; phylum Actinomycetota; class Actinomycetes; order Kitasatosporales; family Streptomycetaceae; genus Streptomyces; species Streptomyces sp. NPDC002926. Next base: position 74,136 of record NZ_JBSFUK010000011.1, on the reverse strand, counting down.
GCGTTGATGGCGGAGGAGGGCGAGGAGGAATCGGCGCCTCCGGGCGACGACGAGGACGTGTCCCGGTACGGGATGGTCAAGCTCACCCCGCTCGGCCTCTACGGCGTCAGGGCCAGGATGCGGGAGGCGGGCATCGACGCGCCGGCGGTGGGGGACTTGGCGGACGAGGACGCGGACGCACTCCTGGACGGGCTGGCGCACTACCCGGAGCTGTCGGCCCGGGCCGAGACCGAGCAGTGGCTGGCCCGGCGCACCCCCGCCGACTCCGCGCGCGAACTCCTCGCGGCGGCGCGCGGCGCGGACGAGGGCGCTCCACTGCGCCGCCTCCACTGCCAGCAGGCTCTGACCCTGGTGGGCCCGCAGGCCGAGCCGGCGGTCCGCGCAGTGCTCGACGATGCGGAGCTGGGCGGCCTGGCGCGGGTCTGGCTGGCGGAGCGGGGCGCAAAGGACGTGCCGGCGCCGTCGGAGTCGATGATTTTCTGGCTGGCCATCGACACAATCGCGGCGCAGCTGGGCACGGAGGGGGACCTGGAGGAACTCCGGGACCTGGTGGAGGGACTGGTCGGCCAGCACAGTGGCTTCTTCGAGGCGGCGTGGCGGGTGGATCACCCGGCGACGGCGGACGTACTGGAAGCGATGGGCCGGCTGCACCCGGACAAGAGGGCGGCGAAGGAAGCCCGCAAGGCGGCGTTCAAGGCACGGTCGCGGACCGGCGGTTGAGGCGGCCGCCGTCCCGATCGGGCCGGACCGGCAGGCTTCGGGGTGCGGCACCCCTTGTAGCGGACGGGACGGGGGGGGGGGCCCCCCCCGGGGCCGCCCCCCCCCCCCGGCGGGGGGGGGGCCGCGCCCCCACCCGCGGGGGGGGGAGATAAGATAAGGGGGAGGC
>NZ_JBSFUK010000011.1:0-73240 GCF_053591755.1 Streptomyces sp. NPDC002926 | reverse complement strand
GCGGCCCGGGGTGGCGGGGGGGGGCGCCCCCCCTTGTCGGGGCGGGGGGGGGGGGGGGCCCCCGGGGGCCCCCCCCCGCCCGGACCTGAGGGGAGCGCGTCAGCACCCGTACCTGGTCGTGTGCATGTACGAGGAGGTCGCGCCCTCGAAGCGTACGTACCCCGGTACGCCGGGCGGGTGCTGGTACTCGCCGACGATGGTGATCGTGCCGGCGCAGGAACCCCGGCCCGCACGCTTCGCGTCCAGCCTCAGCTGATCGCCGATCGTGCCGCCCGTGATGTCCCACGGTGCCCCGCAGATGCCGGACGTGATCCGACCGCCCGTCACCATATGCGGGCTACGTGTTCGCGTTGTACGTCACCTCGACGGCGAAGGTGACCTGACCGCCCTGCAGTTCGAGCTTCGCGGACGTCCGTAGCGCCTCCGCGGAGACCTCCGCCGGCCGTGCGAACGCCTCGTCGCGCGTCTTGACCTCGGCACTCTGCGGGTTGAGGTAGCGGTGCTCGGAGTGATGGTCCGTCAGGTACGCAGATACGAAGCGCCGTTGAGGTCGAGCACCGCACCGGAGGACCACTCGGCCACCGGTGATGCCAGCCACAGCACCGCCGCGGCGATCTCCTCCGCCGACGCCACCCGCCCGAACGGGCTCTGTCCCCGGATCGCCTCGCCCTCCGCCCCGCTCAGCCGGTGCGCCACCCTCTCGGTGTCGAAGAAGCCGGGTGCGACGGACGCGACCCCGATGCCGTACGGGGCGAGAGAGACGGCGAGCGACTGGCCCAGCGCGTGCACGGCCGCCTTCGTCGCACCGTACGCCGGATGGTCCGGCTCCCCGCGGAACGCACCGCGCGAACCGATGTTGACGATCCGGCCGCCCGTGCCCGCCTCGATCATGCGGCGGGCGGCGAGATGGCTGAGATTGGCCGTGGCGAGAAGGTTGACCGAAACATGCCGCTGCCAGAGCGCCGACCAGTCCTCGTACGAGGTATCGGCGAGCGGATGGGCCAGATTGACGGCGGCGTTGTTGACGAGCACATCGATGCCGCCGAGTTCACCGGCCGCGGCGCCCGCGATACGGGCCGCCTCCGCCGGGTCCGACAGATCACCGCCGACCAGCACATGGCCCGTACCGGCGAGGGATTCCAGCGTGCGGCACGCCTCGTCCTGGCGTGATCCGTAGTGCACGGCGACCCGGTCGCCGTTGCCTGCGAAGGCCCGGGCGACGGCACGGCCGAGACCCCGGGAGGCTCCGCTGACCAGGACGCGGCGGCCGGTGGCTGGGATATTCATGGACTGCGGGGCCTCTCGATGTCGGGCGGTGTTCAAGTGCCGTTTATACGCGGAAGGAAGGGTGGGGCCGTCATCAGCCAGTCGGATGCGTCCCCTCAGGAGACCTCGATGCCGCTCACCCGCAGGGAATTCACCAGACAGTCCGCGCTCACCGGCGCGGGAGTCGTCCTCACCGGCGCCGTCGGTACGCTCGCCACCGCGCCCGGCGCTCTCGCCGCGGAGGACGTCGCCGACACCGCGGAGCAGACCGGCCACGGCGAGCACGGCGGCCACGGGCCCGGTTACGGACCGCTGCTGTCCGACCCCAAGAAGATGCTCGCACTGCCCGCCGGATTCTCGTACCGGATCATCACCCACAGCGGCGTCACCAAGCTGGAGTCGGGCGAGTCCACCCCCTCCAACCACGACGGCACCGCCACCTTCGACGGCCCGCGCGGCGTGACCCTCCTCGTCAACAACCACGAGCTCAAGGGCCCCCGCTCCGGCTGGAAGTACCCGGTGCCGCTCAGCGAGGGCCTGGTCTACGACCCCGCGGCCTCCGGCGGCTGCTCGGTCGTCGAGGTGCACCGCAGCGGTGAGGTCGCCCAGTGGGTCGGCATCGCCGGCACCTCCACCAACTGCGCCGGCGGCCGTACCCCGTGGGGCACCTGGCTCACCTGCGAGGAGACCGAGGACCTCGCCGGCAAGAACGGTATGACCAAGGACCACGGCTATGTCTTCGAGGTCGACCCCTACGACCGGCGCGCCAACCGCGACCCGAAGCCCGTCAAGGCCTTCGGCCGGTACGCCCACGAGGCCGTCGTCATCGACCCCAAGCGCGGCCACGCCTTTCTGACCGAGGACGCCTCCGGCCCCAACGGGCTGCTCTTCCGCTGGGTCCCGCCGCACGGCTTCAAGCACGGCCGCGGACAGCTGCGCCAGCTCGCCGACGACGCCGGCGTACTCCAGGCGACCAAGTGCTACGACTCCGGCGGCCGCTTCGTCGACGATCTGTCCCGCGCCACGAAGATCGGCACCGTCTACGGCGTGGACTGGGTCGACGTGCCCGACCGCGACGGCCGCACCGTCTCCGTGCGGAAGCAGTTCGCCGACAAGGACATCACCCGCGCCCGCAAGCTCGAAGGCATGTGGTGGGGCGACGGCGGCGTGTACATAGTCTCCTCGTACGCCCGTGAGGAGAGCCCCGTCCAGCACGACGGCCAGGTCTGGTTCTACGACCCCAAGCGCCGCACCCTCACGCTGAAGGTGCTGCTCGGCGTCAACCCCGACCCGTCCAAGGACGGCGCCTTCGACGGCCCGGACAACATCACCGTCTCGCCGTACGGCGGCCTGGTCATCGCCGAGGACGGCGAGGGTGTCCAGCACCTCTTCGGTGCGACCGAGCGCGGCCGCACATACCCGATCGCGCGCAACGAGCTGAACATCGGCACCGAAGCGGAGCCCGAGTACAGCGAGTTCACCGGAGTCGTCTTCTCGCCCGACGGCCGGACGCTCTACGCCAACATCCAGACCCCGGGCATCATGCTCGCGATCACGGGGCCCTGGAAGCGCCAGTCGCATCACCACTGACGGCGCCACTGACGCCGCCGCGGTTGTCCGCCCGTACCGTCCTCGTGCCGGTACGGGCGCACCGTTCCCACGGCCTTCACGGTCCTCACAGCGACCACCGCGGTCGCGGAAAACCCTTGGCGCACCCGGACGTTGCCCTCCTAAGGTGATCCTCGTCCAGGTGCGAAGGCAGGACCTACTTCCACTCTTCATGGGGAGGCCGCGGGTTCGAGTCCCGTCACCGGCTTCGGGCCGGTGTAGCTCAGTCGGCAGAGCACCTTGTCGGTTCCGCCGTCCTCGATCTCTGGACACACCAAAACTTCATGCACCTCCCGGTGCGAAGGCCGCGGCTACTTCTTCCAACGAAATCACGCCGCAGCCACTCTTGATCTCGGGAGGCTCAGCATTCGGGGTGCCCGGTGCCCGGTGCGCAGGCAGCGATTACTTCCCCGGACCGGGAGGCTGCGGGTGCACATCCCGCCCAGCCACGGCCGGTGGTGAAATCCGGAATCACGCGCGGCGCGAGTCCGTCGCCGACTCCTGATCCAGGGCACCCTTTGCTGCGCTTCCCCCAACGAATTCGGGGGAATTCACATGGCACGCTTCAACACCCGCACCGCCAAGGCAGGGGCCACGTCGCCCGTGCGGTCGACAGGCCGCGCCGTGCGCACCCACCAGGGCGGCGCCGGCGCCGAGCGCGACGCCCGCTCCGAGCTCTTTCTGCTGGCCGTCGCCAACTTCGTTTCGCAGCGGACCTTTTACGAGTCGGGCGGCGACCGTGACAAGCGCTTCACCGCTCTTGTACGCCGGCTCGCCGTCGAGGACCCGGAGTGGACCGCCGGCCTGCTCGCGTGGCTGCGCGGCGAGGGCAATATGCGGACCGCCTCCATCGTCGGCGCCGCCGAATACGTCAAGGCGCGCCTCGACGCGTCCGTGACCGCGGGTCCGGCGAACCGCCAGGTCGTCGACTCCGTGCTGCGGCGTGCCGACGAGCCCGGCGAAATGCTCGGCTACTGGACCTCGCAGTACGGCCGCAATGTCCCCAAGCCCGTCAAGCGCGGCATCGCGGATGGCGTGTCCCGCCTCTACAGCGGAAAGTCGCTGCTGAAGTACGACACCGCCTCCAAGGGCTACCGCTTCGGCGACATCCTCAACCTTGTGCACGCCTCGCCCGATCCCGGGAAGCCGTGGCAGGGCGCGCTGTTCCAGTACGCCCTCGACCGTCGGCACAACCCGGACACGGCCGAGCCGCCCGCCTCGAACCGCACGCTCACCGCCCACCGGGCGCTGATGGCGGTGCCCGTCGCCGAGCGGCGCGCGGTGATCACTGCGGCCGACGGCGCGGCGCGCCTCGCCGAGGCAGGCATGACCTGGGAGGCGCTCGCGGGCTGGCTGCAGGGTCCGATGGACGCGGCGGCCTGGGAGGCCGTCATCCCGTCGATGGGGCCGATGGCGCTGCTCCGCAACCTGCGGAACTTCGACGAGGCCGGTGTCTCGGACCGGGTCGCCGCGCGCGTTGCCGCGGAGATCTCGGACCCCGGGGCGGTCGCCGCGTCGCGGCAGTTCCCCTTCCGCTACCTTGCCGCGTACCAGCACGCACCTTCGCTGCGCTGGTCGTACCCGCTGGAGCGGGCGCTGGGCCACTCGCTGGCCAATGTGCCCGCACTGCCCGGCCGGACGCTGATCCTGGTCGACCGTTCGGGCTCCATGTGGGCGCGGCTTTCGGACCGCTCCGAGCTCAACCGCGCCGACGCGGCCGCGGTGTTCGGTGCGGCGGTGGCGATGCGGGCGGATCGCGCGGATCTCGTCGAGTTCGGTACGGGCAGCGCGCCTGTGAAGTACCGCGAGGGCGAGTCCGTACTGAGGGTCCTTGACCGGTTCGGCGACCTCGGTGGCACGAACACCACCGAGGCGGTCCGCAAGCACTACAAGAAGCACGACCGGGTGCTGATCGTCACCGACGAGCAGGCGGCTGACAGCTACTGGGGCGACCCGACCGAGCAGGTCCCGGCGGACATCCCGGTCTACACGTGGAACCTGGCGGGGTACCGGGCCGGCCACGCGCCGTCGGGCAAGCCGAACCGGCACACCTTCGGGGGGCTCACGGACGCGGCCTTCCGCATGGTGCCGCTGCTCGAGCGGGGCCGGGACGCGGACTGGCCCTGGAAGTGACCCCTGGCCCCAGGGCCGCGACATCCTGGCGTCCATCGCTGGAATCCGGTCCCGCCACACCCGCCGGGGCGCGGCCGTCGCGGCCCCGGGCTCCGTCTGCTCGGTCACCGGCAGTACACAGGCCGGAATGATCGCGGGCTTCGCGGGCTTCGCGGGCTTCGCGGGCTTCGCGGGCTTCGCGGCGCTCGAGGAGGCCGGCGGCCGGCCGAGGCGCGTGATCGGTATCGACGCTTCGGCCGCTCGGGAGCGGAGCCGGGAGCAGATCGGACGCATCGCGCGCAAGACCGCCTCACTCATCGGAGTGGAGCGGGAGCTATGGGATCAGGACATCGGGCGTCCCCGCGCGATATCACGCGGGGACGCCCGGTGTCCCGGAAGACGCGACCCCGGAGGCGATGCGTCCTGCGGCCCGAACCGACGGGATGGTGACGGATCCGGTGTACGAGGGGAAGCCGATGGCCGGGACGACAGACCTGGTCACACGTGGTGAGATCGGGTCCGAAGCGACCGTTTTCTCTGCCCGTCCCGGCGGCCGGCCGGCGCTCAATGCCTATAGCGCGCTGTTCTGACGTGGCGTGGCGGGGGCCCGAGGGCGCATACTCGAGGTAATGACAAAGTCAGCCGGATCCCGGCGCTACCTGCCCTCCAGTCCCTTCAACAAACCGGCCGCGGCGTCCCCACCCATTGAGCAATACCAAGTGGGGGACCGGGTCTCGCACGACCAGTTCGGACTCGGAAGAGTCATCGCAGTCGAGGGCGACAACGCCGCTGTGCTCGTCGACTTCTCCGGGCGTCAGGGAAGAATCCTGAGCCCATACTCCAAGCTGGCCAAACTCTGAGGACCTGGCCCCCGGGCCCGCCATCACCTAGCAGCGATGGCGGCCCCGGCGGGGCGGGTCACGGTGCTTTGTGGCTCACAGTGCCTGGGCGGCCGGCTTGACCATGCCGCGCACGGTGCGGGACTTCACGAAATCGCCCATGGCGGTCATGTCCCACTCGCCCGAGAACTGCTTGATCAGTTTCGCCATCATGACGCCGGTCTGCGGCTCCGCGCCGGTGAGGTCGAAGCGGACCAGCTCCTCGCCCGTCGCCGCGTCGATGAGCCGGCAGTAGGCCTTGGCCACCTCGGTGAACTTCTGTCCCGAGAATGAGTTGACGGTGAAGACCAGGCCCGTCGCATCGGCAGGAAGCCGGCCCAGATCAACGACGATCACCTCGTCGTCGCCCGCGCCCTCACCTGTCAGATTGTCGCCGGAGTGTTTGATCGCGCCGTTCAGGATCGAGAGCTTGCCGAAGTAGCAGCTGTCCAGGTGGTTGCGGTTGGGGCCGTAGGCGATGACGGACGCGTCGAGGTCGATGTCCTTGCCGCGGAACGCGGGCTCCCAGCCGAGGCCCATCTTGACCTGCGAGAGCAGCGGCCGGCCGCCCTTGACCAGGGAGACGGTCTGGTTCTTCTGGAGGCTGACCCGCCCCTTGTCCAGATTGATCTTTCCGGCGCCGGCGGCGGGAGCGGCCGGGGGTGCGGAGGGGACGGGCGGAGCCGAGGCGGCCAGGCGCGGGTCGGCCGGCGCTGCCGGTGCGGGCGCGGGGGTGGGTGCGGCGGCCGGAGCGGGCGCGGCGGCGGGCTCCTCGTCGACGGAGACGCCGAAGTCGGTGGCGATGCCCGCCAGCCCGTTCGCATAGCCCTGGCCGACCGCACGGGCCTTCCAGACGCCGTTACGGAGGTAGATCTCCACGACGACCAGCGCGGTCTCGGCACCGAGCTGCGGCGGTGTGAAGGTGGCGAGCACGCCGCCGTCGTCGGCGCTGCGGATGGTGGCGGTCGGCTCGATGCCCTGAAAGGTCTGTCCCGCGGCGTCCGGGCTCGCCGTGACGACGATCTTCTCGATACCCGGCGGGACGGCGGCGGTGTCCACCACGATCGCGTCGGGCGCACTGCCGCCGCCGGAGCGGTAGCCGACACCGGGGCCCGTCGGCTGGTTGTAGAAGATGAAGTCGTCGTCGGAGCGCACCTTGCCGTCGGCGGTGAGCAGCAGGCCCGATACGTCGAGCCGCACCGGGGCGGCGACGTCCACCGCCACGCGGGCGACGGAGAGAGGGATGTTCGAGCCGGGGGTCATAGCTGTCATGCCAGGGGTAACGAGCGAGGGCGCTTTACCGTTCCCTTACCTTTCGGGCTATCGGTTGCGCGGGTGGTTGCGGGCCGTGCGTTCGTTGCCGAATTTGTATGCGCCGGTCCAGCGGGCCATGACCAGCTGCGCGTCGCCCGACTCCACCTCGGTCAGGAACTTCTCCGCGCGGGCGCCGCGCAGCGTGCCGGCCGCGCGGCCGCGGTGGGTGATGACGACGCTGCCGTCGCCGTGCTGCGCGTAGCTGAATCCGAAGGGCCTGGCCATGGCCACATCATGGCGGGAGCACGTCCCGCCCGGCACGCGAATATCCACGGCCCGCCCGGCACGCGGCTATCCAGGGTGCGATCAGTACGGCCACTGGGGCGGGTTGGTGGTGAAGTGGCCGCCGAGGTGCGCGTGGTCCGGGTTGTCCGGGTCGAGCTCGCCCTGTTGCGCGACGAGCTTCTCGGCGTACTGCTCCGAGTCGTCCTGCGGCTCGTAGCCGAGAGCGCGCGCCGTCGTGAGATCCCACCACAGGCGGGTGTTGGCGGAGGAGCCGTAGACGACGGCGTGGCCGACGTGCTCGGCGGTGAGCGCGGCATGGAAGAGGCGGGCCCCGTCGCCCGGGCTCATCCAGACCGACAGCATCCGTACGGACGTCGGCTCCATGAAGCAGGAGCCGATGCGGACGGAGACGGTCTCGAGGCCGTGCAGATCCCAGTAGAGCTGGGCCAGATCCTCGCCGAAGCACTTGGACAGGCCGTAGAAGGTGTCGGGACGGCGCGGGGTGTCGATGGGGATCAGCTGGTCCGGCGCGAAGGGTGGCTGCCCCTGGGGGCGCGGGGTGAAGCCGACCGCGTGGTTGCTGGAGGCGAAGACGATGCGTCCGATGCCCTCCTCGCGGGCCGCCTCGTAGAGGTTGTACGTCCCTTCGATGTTCGCGCGCAGGATCTTCTCGAAGGGGGCTTCCAGCGAGATTCCCGCGAGGTGAATGATCGCGTCGACGCCCCGTACCGCTTCGCGCAGCGCCTCCTTGTCGGCGAGGTCGGCGGTGACCGCCTCCGGCACCCCCTCGATGGGAGTGGCGTCGAAGAGGCGGAGCTCGTAGCCGTACGCGGGCAGCAGCCCCCGCATCAGTGTGCCGAGGCCACCTGCGGCGCCGGTGAGCAGGACGGTGCGGGGAGCGGGCATGGGTGGATCTCCTCGAGGTGCTCGGGTCGTAGGCGATATTCATATGTGTGGACAAGCTGGGGAGCGGTCCGGGCACCGTCAAGTGTGGCGTGGACGGACCGGCTCCGCCCCTGGGTTGCGCTTTTCCGTCTTGACCGGTGCCATGCGGCTGCCTTAGCGTGACGCCGTTCAGGAATGTGGACATCGATCAGAATGGTGCACGGGTCGCGGAGGCTCTGTGCACGGCCCAGGGAGCGCCCGTGACTTCAGCCCCGCTCGCCGCCCGGCTCGCCCGGGCCCAAGGACCGCTGTTCTTCCCCGTCACCGCGTACGGGCCGGACGGCGCCCTCGACCTCGATGCCTTTCGCGCACATGTGAGAACCGGTATCGACGCCGGCGCGGCCGCGGTCTTCGCCTGCTGCGGCACGGGAGAGTTCCACGCCCTGACCCCCGAGGAGTTCCGCGACTGCGTCGCCGCGGCCGTCGAGGAGACTGCGGGCGAGGTGCCCGTCGTCGCCGGCGCCGGCTACGGCACCGCGCTCGCCGTCCGGTTCGCGACGCTCGCCGAAGAGGCGGGCGCGGACGGGCTGCTGGCCATGCCGCCCTACCTTGTCATCGCCGACCAGCGCGGACTCCTGCGCCACTACACCGCGCTCGCAGCCGCCACCTCCCTCGACGTCATCGTCTACCAGCGCGACAATGCCGTCTTCGCTCCCGAGACAGTCGTCGGACTCGCGCAGGTCGACGGCATCATCGGTCTCAAGGACGGCTACGGCGACCTCGATCTGATGCAGCGCATCGTCAGCGCGGTCCGCCGCGACCTGCCCGACCAGGACTTCCTCTACTTCAACGGGCTGCCCACCGCCGAACTCACCGCCCTCGCCTACCGGGGCATCGGCGTCACCCTGTACTCCTCCGCCGTCTTCGCCTTCGCGCCCGACATCGCCCTCGCCTTCCACCGGGCGCTGACCACCGGCGACGACAAGACGGTCGCCAGACTGCTGGACGGCTTCTACGTGCCGCTGGTCGAACTGCGCAATCTCGGCCGCGGGTACGCCGTGTCGCTCGTCAAGGCGGGCGTGCGGCTGGGAGGTCTGGACGTCGGCGAGGTGCGGCCGCCGCTGAGCGAACCCCTGGCCCTCCACATCAAGGCCCTGGCGGCACTGATCGAGCGCGGCCGTGCCCTGCTGGGGGAGAGCCCGTGAAGGCCTCCGCCTTCCTCTACCCGTGGGACGTCGTCGGCGACCCGGACGCCGCCTCCCGTATCGCGGACCTCGGCGTCCAGCAGGTCACCCTGGCCGCCGCCTACCACTCCACCCGGGCCCTGACACCGCGCCACCCCCGGCGCCGGGTCGTCACCGCGCAGCACGCCGCCGTGCTCTACGAGATGGACGAGGTGCGCTGGGCGGCCCGGGAGTTGCGCCCGTATGCCGCCGGGGCCTGGGCTCCCGGTGACGCCTACGGCGAAGCGGCCGCGGCCCTCACCGAAGCCCGACTCGAGGTGCACAGTTGGGTGGTCCTTGCGCACAACTCCCGCCTCGGCGCCGAGCGTCCGGACACCTCCGTGGTCAACGCCTACGGCGACCGCTACCCCTGGGCGCCCTGTATCGCGCAGCCCGCTGTCCGCGCAATGATGGTGGAGCTGGCGGCGGAGGCGGCGACGCGGCCCGGTGCGCGCGGCACCGAGCTGGAGTCCTGCGGCTGGTACGGCTTCGCGCATCTGCACGCCCACGACAAGACCGCGGGTGTGGGTCTCGGCGATGCGGCGCAGTATCTTATGTCGCTCTGCTTCTGCGCCGCCTGCCGCGCCGGCTACGTACAACAGGGCCTGGATGCCGACCTGCTGGCCGCCGCCGTACGGCACGGCCTGGAACCGGTCTGGCAGGGCGCGGCGCCGGCCGACGCCGGGATCGAGAAGCTGGTCGGCGCCGAACTCGCCGCGGTCACCCTGGAGTTCCGGGCGCGAACCGCCCGTACGCTCCAGGAGGATACGGTCGCCGCGGTACGGGCCGCCGCCCCGGCGGGCTTCCAGGTGCTGCTGCATGCCGACCCCGTCGCGTACCACTGCGGGGCGGACGCCGGCGTCGACCCGGCGCACATCCTGTCCGTCGCCGACGGCGTGGTCGTGCCCTGCACCGCCGGGCCTCAACTGCTGACACCGTTCGCGGACCAGCGGGCCGAAGGCTCCGTGCTCGCCGCCAACTTCACGGTCGTCGGGGGTATGGGCGGCAGCCCCGGCACGCTCGCGGACGACGCCGCCCGGGCGGCGGGACTCGGGGCGACCGAGCTCCGGCTCTACCATGCGGGACTGGCGTCGGACACGGACCTGGCGCTGGTGACGGACGCGCTGTCCCGCGTGGGTTGAGGCTCCGGGCAGGGTCTCGGCGTGCCGCTCACCGTCGCACTGTCCCGCGTGGGTCGAGGGCTCCGGGCCGGTCTCCGCGTGCCGCTCCCCGTCGCGCTGTCCGGCCCGGCGCTCTTCCTCGCCCCGTCGCCGTCCCGGCCCGGGCCGCGATCGACCCGGTCGAGCGGCTGCTCGGCGCCGAGCAGCCTCGCCCGACGTCGGGCAGCCTGCGCCCTCGGGGTGAGGGTCCCCGCTCCTCACTTCAGGGCGGCCGCCATCATCTTCTGCGCGATCGGCGCGGCCAGACTGTTGCCGCTGACCTCCGAGCGGGCCGCGCCCGAATCCTCGATCATCACGGCGACCGCGACCTCCTTGCCGGTGTCGGCCTTTGCGTACGAGGTGAACCAGGCGTACGGCGTCTTGCTGTTGTTCTCGCCGTGCTGCGCGGTGCCCGTCTTGCCGCCCACCTCGGCCTCGTCGACCTTGGCGTTGGTCCCGGTGCCCTCGTTCACGACCGTCACCATCGCGCTGCGCAGCTGTTCGGCGGTCGAGGAGGAGACGATCCGCTGCGACTTCCCGTCCTCGAAGGACTGCAGTGTGTCGTTGTCCGCGTCGACGACCTTGGAGACCATGTGCGGCGACTCCAGCACGCCGTCGTTGGAGATCGCGGCAGAGACCATGGCCATCTGCAGTGGCGTCGCGGTCACGTCGAACTGGCCGATGCCCGACAGCGCCGTCTGCGCCTTGTCCATGCCCGTCGGATACAGACTCGCCGAGGCCCGCACCGGCACGTCCTGCGTCGTGTCGTTGAAGCCGAACTTCTCCGCCATCGACCTGACCTTGTCCTGCCCGAGATCGGCGGCCATCTTCCCGAAGACGTTGTTGCAGGAGTACTGCAGTGCCGTGCGGATGGAGGCGTTCTCGCAGGGCGCGGCGGTGTTCTCGTTCTCCAGCACCGTGCGCGTACCGGGCAGTGTGTAGGGATTCGGGCTCTCGGTCTTCTCGTCGGCCGAGCCGTAGAGGCCGTCTTCCAGCGCCGCCGCCGCGACGACCAGCTTGAACGTCGAGCCGGGCGGCAGCGGCTGCCGCAGCGCGCGGTTGACCAGCGGCTTGTCCTGGTCCGCGAGCAGCTTCTGCCAGGCGTCACCGTCCGCCGTCCCGCTGATCTTCGAGGGGTCGTACGAGGGCGTGCTGACCATTCCCAGGATCTTCCCCGTCTTGGGGTCGATGGCGACGGCCGCGCCCTTGGTGTCGCCGAGCGCCCGGAAGCCGGCCTTCTGCACCGCCGGATCGATGGTCGTCACCACATCGCCGGGCTCCTGCTGCTTCCCGGTGAGCGCGTCGACGGGGTTCTTCAGCCGGCTGTCGGTCCCGTCCAGGACCTCGCTGTAGATGCCTTCGAGCTGCGTGGCTCCGTACGCCTGCGAGCTGTAGCCGGTGACGGCCGAGTACAGCGAGCCGTGGGTGTAGGTGCGCTTGTACGCGAGATCATCACCCGCCGTCCTCTTCGAGCCGGTGACCGGCGATCCGGCCACGACGATGTCGCCGAGCGGCTGCGCGTACTGCGCGATGATCTTCCGCCGGTTGTGGTCGTCGTCCGCGAGAGCCCGGCCTTTGTACGCCTGGACCCAGGTCGCCCGCAGCAGCAGGGCGAGCACCAGCAGCAGGCTGAAGACCGCGGCATTCCTGATCGTCTTGTTCATCCCGCAGAAGAGACGAACGGGGCGGAGCGTGACGTTCCCTGTCTGCCCGGTTTCTCATGAATTCTTCATCCGGAGCGGCGGCGGACGGGCCTCAGCGCGGCGAGATGAAGCCCGACTCGTACGCCGCGATCACCGCCTGCGTACGGTCCCGGGCGCCCGTCTTCGCCAGAACCGACGCCACGTGGGTCTTCGTCGTCGCAGGTCCTACGCCCATCCGCCCGGCGATCTCCGCGTTGGTCAGGCCCGTAGCCATCAACCGCAGTACGTCGGCCTCGCGCCCGGTCAGCCGCGCCGCCCACGGCGGCGGAGCCGCGGGCCGGCTGCGGCCGTACTCGGCGGCCAGCGAACGCACGGCGGCGGGGAAGAGCAGCGAGTCGCTCCGGGCGACCAGCCGGACCGCCTGGACCAGGTCCTCGGCCGCGGCGCGCTTGAGCAGGAATCCGGCCGCTCCGGCCCGCAGCGCCTCGTACACATAGGAGTCGTTCTCGAACGTCGTCACCACCACGATCCTCAACGGGGTCCTCCCGCCGGAGGCAGCCGGCGAGCCCAGGATCTGCTCGGTGGCCCGGATGCCGTCGATCTCCGGCATCCGGACATCCATCAGCATCACGTCGGGCCGCAGCTCACGGGCCACCGACACTGCCTCCGCGCCCGTGGATGCCTCGCCGACGACCTCCAGATCGGGCTCGGCCTCGAGGATGACGCGCAGTGCCGTACGGACCATCCGCTCGTCGTCGGCGAGGGCCACCCGGATCGTGCTCATCGGCGGCCCGCCAGCGGGAGCCGGGCCGAGAGCCGCCACACCGCGTCCCGCGGGCCCGCCTGCGCGTGTCCGCCGAGCAGGGCGGCCCGCTCGGCGATACCGCGCACCCCGCGGCCGCCTCCCGGACGGATGACCGGGGCCCTGCCGGGCAGCGGATTCTCCATCGTGATCTCCAACTCCTCGCCGCTCAGGACGATCCACAGGGATACCGGGCACGCTCCGGCATGACGCAGGGCGTTGCTCAGCCCCTCCTGGACGATGCGGTACGCCTCGCGCGAGACGAGCGCGGGGACGGCGGCCAGATCGCCGTCGGTGGTGAGCGAGACGGGAACACCGCTGCGCTCGAGCAGGCCGTCCAGGGTGTCCAGGGCCGGTCCGGTGACCTGTCCGGCGGCGGCACCTTCGTCTTCGTCGGACCGGCGCAACAGGCCCAGTACGGAGTCGAGTTCGCCCACGGTACGCCGGGTGGTCTCCTCGATCGCGGCCAGCGCTTCCCGTACGAACTCCGCATCGCTGTCCAGCACCTTGCGGGCCGCGCCCGCCTGCAGCGTGACGGCACTCAGCGCATGGCCGACCGAGTCGTGCAGCTCGCGGGCGAGGCGGTTGCGCTCGGCCAGCTCCGTCGCCCGCCGCTCCGCGGCGGCCAGCCGGTCCGCCGGGCTCGGCCCGAGCAGCACCGGGGCCTGGCGGGCCAGCAGGGCCCCGGCGGCCGCGGCGCAGCCCGCGAGCGCCACCAGCATGGCGATCCCGGCCGGCGGCGCCAGGGCCAGCGCCCACGGGCGGTCGAGGTGGTCGGGCACCATCACCCAGTGCCGCAGCCCGGCGGAGAGCGGCAGCGCGATCAGCGTCACCGCGAACGGCGGCAGCGCCAGGGACGCTCCGCTGATCAGGGCGCCGAGCCCCACGTGCAGCGTGAACCACCCCGAGGTCCGCACGCGCGCGGCCCCGGAGCGTGCCGGGCCGTCCGCGAACCGATCCGCCGGTACTCCGCACAGCGCCCGGGCCGCCGCCACCGAAAGCGGCCTGGCCAGCGGGGACAGTGCGGTGGCCGCGGCAATCGGGAGGGCGATGCCGTACGCGCCGAACTGGAGCGGCAGGGAGTTGGAGAACATGCCCTTCGCGCCGACGAGTGGGCCGACGACCACGGTGCCGAGGAGCCAGTACGGCATCAACAGCGCGCCGCCCAGGATCAGATGGAGCCAGCGCAGCCTGGCCCGCGCACCGAACAGCGCCCCGAGGACTCTCTTCACGCGCCGCGCCGCCGCAGGAAGGAGACGGTGCCGGTGACGACGAGCAGACCGACGATCATGCCCACAGCGTAGGTCAGGGCCATCAACCCCGAGGCCCGCTCGCCTTCTTCACCCCCCGGCAGTACTGCCGCGATCAGCAGCCATACGCCCCAGCAGCCCACGGCGCCCGAGCCGAGCCAGGCCATGGCCAGCGGCGTCCTCAGGGGCAGAGCGCGGCCCCGGCGGAAGGCGATCAGCAGCAACCCGGTCACCGCCACGGCCACGAAGAGGGCGCTGATCCCTTCGAGCACGTAGAAGTCGGCCGTACGCTCGATCCGCGTCGCGGAGAGACCGGTCGTCGCGCCGCACGCCCACAGCAGGCGCATCGTGGCGGGGAAGAGCGCGAGTACGGCGGCGGCCACAGCGGTCACCTTCAGTGTCCGCCCCGTGGCCGCGGTGGGCAGGTCCCAGACCCGGCCCCGCCACACATGGCTCCAGCGCTCTCGCGCGTACAGCACGAAGAGTGTTCCAAGGGCCAGGCCCTGGACGATGAAGCCGGTGTAGACGACCCCGAAGACCCACTCGTCGAGGAAGGGCTTGTCCCCGGCCCGCCGGGACGGGGCGCCGGTGAACGCGTGGGTCAGCAGCTGGACCGGGAAGCCGACCATGATCGGGAGGAGCAGGCCGCCCGCGATCCACAGGGGCACGGCCGGCAACCAGGCGGGGACGCGGCGGCCCCAGCCCTGGGTGAGCAGCAGCGCGAGGACGATGACGGAGCCGTCCATCAGGACGGTGACGCTGTTGGCGACGGCCATCAGAGCGCGGTGCTCGAGCAGCACGCTGCCGTCCGGGATGCCGATCCGGCCGCCGGCTATCCAGGCGGTCTTGAGCGAGAGATACGGGACGCAGGAGGCGATCGCGACGGCGCACAGCGCGGTGCGGGTCCGTCCGGGGCCTGCCGGATCCGTGACCGGGGGAGCGGGAGCGAGCGGTGTCTCTGTCATGACGACAACGCTCCGGGACCCGGCCTCCCCGCACCTCCTGCGCTGCGACGATCCCCCTCCGCCGTGCGGTGGAGACGGATCAGCCCGCCAGGGTGAGAAGCACCTCGGCGGTCTCCCCACCGGGTGCGTGGGCGAAGCCCCGGTCCGTGCCGGTGACGGCCGGCAGATCGCCGTCGTTCACTTGCGCGGTCTGATCCGCGGGGACATTCAGAGCCTCCGGGTCGCCAGCGTCAGCCGGTCGCGCGCGTCGAAGAGCGCGTCCTTGATCATCTGCTCATGGCCGGGGGTCAGCCGGGCCACCGGCACCGAGCAGCTGATGGCGTCCCGCGCCGGGGTGCGGTACGGGATGGCGATGCCGAAGCAGCGCAGCCCGAGGGTGTTCTCCTCGCGGTCCACGGCGTAGCCCTGCTCGCGGACGAGGCGCAGCTCCTCGATGAGCTTCTCCCGGTCGGTGATCGTGTGCTCGGTGAGCGGCGCCAGGGTTTCCGGCAGCATCTTGCGCACCTGCTCGTCGCTGTGGGTGGCGAGCAGTGCCTTGCCCAGCGAGGTGGAGTGGGCGGGCAGCCGGCGGCCGACGCGGGTGAAGGGGCGCAGGTAGTGCTGCGACTGACGGGTGGCGAGATAGACGACGTTGGTGCCGTCGAGCCGGGCGAGGTGAATGGTCTCGGTGGTGTCGTCGGAGAGCCGGTCCAGGGTGGGGCGGGCGGCCGCGACCACCTCGTCGCCGTCGATGTAGGAGGTGCCCACCAGCAGGGCGCGCACACCGATGCCGTACCGCGTGCCCGTCGCGTCGGTCTCCACCCAGCCGAGCTCGACCAGGGTGCGCAGCAGCATGTAGAGGCTGGACTTGGGGTAGCCGACGGCCTCCTGGACCGCGGCGAGGGAGTGCATGCCGGGGCGCCCCGCGAAGTATTCGAGCAATTCCACCGTCCGCATCGCGGATTTGACCTGAGCTCCACCGGAATCCGCAGCTGACATTGCTCTTCGCCCCTTCTTGACCGAGCAGAACGCCCGGAAATAGAGTCCCCATATATTCATCATCAGGAACACTGTTCAGAATACCGAACAAATCCTGCTGGATGGCAGAAGACCGGGAAGGAAGCCGCGGTGGCAGCAGCACCAGTCTGGAGTGTCGACCCCCGAACCGGGAACCCGCGTGAGCAGGTTGCGATCGAGTCATCACCTGAGGAGATCGACCTCGCGGTCCGCGCCGCGCACGCCGCCCGCCCCGCACTCGCCGACCGGAGTGTACGCGCGCGTCTGCTCCGCACCGCCGCCGACCTCCTCGACGAGGCCGGTGAGCATGTCATCGAGGCCGCCGACGCGGAGACCGCGCTCGGTCCCACCCGCCTCACCGGTGAACTCGCGCGCACCACCGCACAGTTGCGGGCCTTCGCCGAGGTCGTGGACGAGGGCGCCTTCCTCGACATCCACATCGACCACGCCGACGGCAGCCGTACGCCGCCATGGCCCGATCTGCGCCGCTTCAAGATCCCGCTGGGCGTCGTCGCCGTCTACGCCGCCGGCAACTTCCCGCTCGCCTTCTCCGTACCCGGTGGCGACACCGCGAGCGCGCTGGCGGCCGGCTGCCCGGTCGTCGTCAAGGCCCACCCCGACCACCCCGGCACCTCCGAACTGTGCGCGTCCGTACTGCGCAGGGCCGCCCACCAGGTAGGCCTGCCCGAAGACGTCGTCACCCTCGTCCACGGCTTCGAGGCTGGCGTCGAGCTGGTCGGGCACCCGCTGGTCGCGGGCGCGGGCTTCACCGGATCCGTACGCGGCGGGCGTGCGCTCTTCGACGCCGCGGCCGCCAGGCCCGCCCCCATTCCCTTCCACGGTGAGCTCGGCTCCCTCAACCCCGTTGTGATCACCGAAGGGGCCGCCGGGGAGCGGGCCGAGCAGCTCGGCGCCGGGCTCGCGGGCTCGATGACCCTGGGCGAGGGCCAGTTCTGCACCAAGCCCGGCTTCGTGCTCGCTCCCGCCGGCGACGCGGGCGACCGGTTGCTCAAGTCCCTGACGGCGGCGGTCAGCGAGACCGAGCCCGGCGTGATGCTCGACCACCGGATGCGCGACGCCTTCGTCACGGGAGTACGCGACCGGGCCGAACTGCCGGAGGTGGAGGCCCCGATCACCCCGGGCGCGGGCGGCGATCACACCGTGAGCGCCGGCTTCCTCTCCGTACCGGCTCGGCTGCTGGCTGCCGAAGGGCCGCACGATCTGCTGCTCGAGGAGTGCTTCGGCCCGGTAACCGTCGTCGCGCGGTACGAGTCCGAGGCCGAGATCACCGGGGTCCTCGGCCGGCTGCCCGGCAACCTCACCGCCACCCTGCACCTCTCGGAGGGCGAGGCCGCGGGCGGGGGCCGGGGCGCGGAGCTGCTCGCCGAACTCATCCCGCTCGCGGGCCGCGTCCTGGTCGACGGCTGGCCGACCGGTGTCGCCGTCGCCCCCGCCCAGCACCACGGCGGCCCCTACCCGGCCTCCACCTCCGGATCCACCTCGGTCGGGGCCACCGCGATCGAGCGCTGGCTGCGCCCGGTCACGTACCAGACGACGCCCGACGCGCTGCTCCCGCCCGAGCTGCGCGACGAAAACCCGCTGGGGCTGCCGCGCCGGGTGGACGGCCGCCTCGAGACTCCGGGAAGCTGAGTCGGTGACCGAGCCCATCGACCTGCCCGAACTCCCCTTCCCGCTGCGCTCGTACGGCCCCGAGGCCAACTGGTCCTACGAGAAAGGGGTGCTGACCGGCTGGGCGGGGGCCAGGCAGGACCGCTTCGTACCGCCCGCGGGCGAGGCGCTGGAACCCGCCTCCGACGCGCCACGCCTGCTCGGTTCGCCGGAGGGCGACTTCCAGCTCATCGCGCGGGTCACCGTCGGTTTCGCCGCGGCCTTCGACGCCGGCGTGCTCTATCTGCACGTCGGCGAGCGGGAGTGGGCCAAGCTCTGCCTGGAGCTCTCCCCGGACAAGCCCACCATCTGCACGGTTGTCACCCGCGGCCACTCCGACGACGCCAACTCCTTCGAGGTGGCGGGCGACAGCGCATGGCTGCGGATCAGCCGGACGGGCAAGGCATTCGCCTTCCACGCCTCGACGGACGGCGAGCACTGGACCTTCGTGCGGATCTTCGCCCTCGGGACGGAGGAGCAGGCCGGGGCCGCGCTCGTGGGCTTCCTGGCACAGTCCCCGGTGGGCGAGGGCTGTGTGGTGACGTTCGACAGGATCGAGTACCGCGCGGGCTGGCCCGAGGGGCTGCGCGACGGCAGCTGAGGGCGGGCCGCCGAGCCGTGGGGCCCGCGGCCCGGATCCGGGCCCGCGTCGCCTGGACCGCCCGGGGGACGAGCGGCGCCGGGCGGCGTACGGAGACCCAGCAGTGCTGCTCCACCGGGGCGTCGAGCACGGCCCGCCAACTCCTCGGGACCACCGCGCTGCCGATGGAACAGCCCGCCCGCGCCGGCGGCCTCGGCACGGCGGACCCGCCGCGCCGGCACATCCGGCGCGGTACCGGCACATCCGGCGCCGCGTCGGCCGCACACCGAGCGCCCACCGAGTGCCTCCCTCGGCCGGACCGCAACCGCCGGCTGATCTCCCGGCGTCACCACCACCGTGATCAGAACAGCCGTTCCCGCCGACCTGGACGCCATCGCCGCCCTCCACGCCGAGGCCCGCGCGAGCTACTACCGCGGTCATCTCCCGGACGACGCCTTCGACGGCTCCGCCGAGCACGCCCGCACGCCGCCCGCGGCGGAATGAGCCGCACCCGCAGCGCGTTGACGCCGGAGCGGAGGAGGCCTCCGCGCCGGCCCCGTACAGACCTGGAGAGAATGAGCATGCGCGTCGAGATCTGGAGCGATATCGCCTGTCCCTGGTGCTACATAGGGAAGGCACGCTTCGAGCAGGGTCTCGCGGCCTTCGCCCACCGAGACCAGGTCGAGGTGGTGCACCGCTCCTTCGAGCTCGACCCGAACCGCGCCAAGGGCGAGACCGGCCCGGTGATCCCCATGCTGGCGAAGAAGTACGGGCGCACCCTCGAGGAAGCGCGGTCGATGGAGGAACACGTCGCCGCCAACGCACGCGCCGAGGGCCTCGACTACCGTGCCGGGGGCCGCGACCACGGCAACACCTTCGACATCCACCGGCTGCTGCACCTGGCCAAGGCCCGCGGCCGCCAGGACGAGCTGCTGAACCTCGCCTACCGGGCGAACTTCGCCGAGGAACGGTCCGTCTTCGACGCCGAGATCCTCCTCGAGCTCGCCGTGGAGGCCGGTCTGGACGCGGACGAGGCCCGGGCGGTCCTTGCCGACGAGGACGCGTACGCCGACGTGGTACGCGCGGATGAGCGCGAGGCCGCCGAGCTGGGCGCCACCGGCGTGCCGTTCTTCGTCCTCGACCGGCGTTACGGCGTCTCCGGCGGCCAGCCGGCCGAGCTCTTCACCCAGGCGCTGGAGCAGGCGTGGCAGGGCCGGGCGATCACCCCGATCGGCGCGGACGCCGCCGCCTGCGACACCGACGGCTCCTGCGAGGTTCCGCAGCCCGGAGCACATGCCTGAGCGCTGCTGAGCGGTTCCCCTCAACATTTCGCGGTTGACCAGCCGTTGGGGGGCACCGCAGGGTGATCCCATGGAGACCCTGGGTGGCGCCGAGTTCGCGCCTGACACGACGTATCTGAACACCTCCACCTGCGGGCTGCTGCCCAGCAGGACCGTCGCGGCCGTCACGGCGCTGGCCGAGGAGCTCGCGGCAGGGCGGCCGGGCGGCGCGGGTGACTACTCGGAGGTGACCGCCGCCCGGCAGTCCTTCGCACGCCTCACCGGTGTGGACGAGGATCGGGTCGCCGTCGGCGGTTCGGTCTCCGTGCATGTCGCACTGATCGCGAGCTCGCTGCCGACCGGCGCCGAAGTCCTTTTCCCCGAGGGGGAGTACGCCTCGGTCATCACGCCCTTCACGGTGCGCGGGGATCTCAAGCTGCGGTACGCACCGCTGGACGAGCTGGCCGATGCGGTGCGTCCGGGCACCGCCCTGGTGGCCTTCTCCTCGGTGCAGTCGGCCGACGGCCGGATCGCCGATATGCCGGCCATCCGGGCCGCCGCGGCCGCGCACGGCGCCCGTACGCTGCTCGACGCCAGCCAGTCGGCCGGCTGGCTGCCGCTGGACGCGGGCGCGTGGGACTACACCGTCACCGGCGGCTTCAAGTTCCTGCTCTGCCCGCGCGGCGCCTCCTTCCTCACCGTGACCGGGGAGGCGCAGGAGACCCTGGTGCCGATCCACGCGGGGACCTTCGCCGCCGAGGAGCTGTGGGGGACCACCTACGGACCGGTCGAGGAACTGGCGCACTCCGCGCGCCGGTTCGACGAACCCACCGCCTTCCTGTCGTACCACGGAGCGAAGCAGTCACTCGCGCTGCTGGAGGAGACCGGAATCGACGCCGTACACGCCCACAACACCTCGCTCGCCCGGCGGTTCCGGGCGGGGCTGGCGGAGCTGGGCCATGAACCGGTGCCCGGTGATTCCGGCATCGTCGCCGTCCCGGGGCTCGGCCACCGCGTCGCGGAGCTGGCTCGCGCGGGAATCATCGTCGCGGACCGGGCGGGAAATCTGCGCGCCGCCTTCCACCTCTACAACTCCGCCGCCGAGGTGGAACGGGTGCTGGACGTCCTGTCGGGCTGAGGGTGCGAGATCAGCAGCCCGGCTGTGTGCCCGGGCCGTCGTGGAGCTCCGCGCCCGGGTCGGGGCAGCCCTCGGTCTCGGTGCAGAGATTCGCCTCGACCTTGGTGAGCAGCCGGGTGAGCTCGCGGCGCTCGTCCGCGTCGAGCCCGGCGAGCGTGTGCTCCTCCAGCTTGCCCCAGGCGGCCTTCACATCGGTGAACAGAGCGCAGCTGTTGTCTGTGGCCTCGACGAGCACCGCGCGCCGGTCGTCCGGGTCCGGGGAGCGGCGTACATGCCCGGTCTGTTCCAGGCGCTGGAGCATCTTGGTGACGGTCGAGGGGTCGAGGTCGACGGCCCTGATGAGCTCCGACTGCCGTACGGGCCCGGCGTCCCACAGGCGCATCATCAGGAACTCCTGACCGGGGTAGAGGCCGGCTCCCTTGAGCAGCTTGCCCGCGGCGATGCGGTGGAGTCGGGCGACCCGGGACAAGGCATGGCTGACCGGGCCGCCGCGGGCGGCCCTGGGCAGCTCGCTACAGACAGGATCTGTCTGCGCCGCGGATGTGGCGGACATCGTGGCCTCCTCGGACCTCCGGGTTTGAGGTACTGAGAGTACTCACAGAGATATTAACTTGGCCGACCAAGTAATGCGCTACAGTGGCCCCCGTCGTATTTACTTGGCCGACCACATAAATCTTGGGGGCTCCCATGACCACCGCCTTCGACCCGATCGACCTGTCCGGTACCCAGCTCGGCAACCGGATCGCCATGGCACCCATGACCCGCAGCCGGGCGTTCGGCGAAGGACTCACCGTCACCGACTCCACCGTCGAGTACTACGGCCAGCGCGCCTCGGCCGGCCTGATCATCACCGAAGGCATCCAGCCCTCGGTCGTCGGCCGCGGCTACCCGAACACCCCGGGCCTGCACAGCGCCGAGCAGGTCGCCGCGTGGCGCAAGGTCACCGACGCCGTGCACGCCAAGGGCGGCAAGATCTTCGCCCAGATCATGCACGCCGGGCGCATCGGCCACCCGGTGCTCTGGCCGGACCAGGAACTTCTCAGCGTGGCCCCCTCCGCCGTCGCCGCCGCCGGGCAGCTCTTCACGCAGGAGGGCCCCAAGGACTTCATCGCCCCGCGGGAGCTGTCCGGCGACGAAGTACGCGCCATCATCGGCGAGTTCGTCGACGCGTCCCGCAACGCCATCGAGGCCGGCTTCGACGGCGTCGAACTGCACGGCGCCAATGGCTATCTCATCCACCAGTTCCTCGCCCCCAACACCAACCTGCGCACCGACGAGTGGGGCGGATCCGTCGAGAACCGCATCCGCTTCGCCGTCGAGGTGACCAAGGCCGTGGTGGCCGAGATCGGTGCCGAGCGGACCGGGCTGCGGGTCTCTCCCGGCAACGCGTACAACGACATCGCCGAGACGGACACAGAGGCGGTCTACCCCGCGCTGGTCAAGGAGCTGGAGCCGCTGGGCCTCGGCTATCTGCACGTCGTCGAGATGACTCCGGGCTTCCGGGATGTGACGCTCGCGCTGCGCAAGCAATTCAGCGGCACCTTCATCCTCAACCCGTCGACCGAGGGTCCCACCGACCACGGGGCGCTGGGGCTGATCGAGGACGGCATCGCGGACATCCTCGCCTTCGGCGCGCTGTTCCTCGCCAACCCGGACCTGCCGGCCAGGCTCAAGGCCGAAGGCCCGTACAACATCCCGAACACGGCCACGTTCTTCGGCGGTGACGACAAGGGTTACATCGACTACCCGGCCCTGTAAGGCAGTCGCACACGGCAGGGCCCGGCGCCCCTCGGTGCGAGGGGCGCCGGGCCCTGCCGTGCGCGGAGGGCTACCGCACCGGAGTGAAGTCCCGTGCCCCGATGAAGTCCGGGCGCGGCACCGGCGCCGCGAACGGCTTCACGGCAGCGTTCTCCACGCTGTTGAAGACGATGAAGACATTGCTGCGCGGGTACGGGGTGATGTTGTCCCCGGAGCCGTGCATGCAGTTGCAGTCGAACCAGGTCGCCGAACCGGCCCGGCCGGTGAAGAGCCGGATGCCGTGCCGGTCCGCGTACCGGGTCAGCGCTTCGTCCGACGGAGTGCCCGCGTCCTGCATCTGCAGTGACTTCTTGTAGTTGTCCTTCGGCGTCTCGCCCGCACAGCCCAGGAACGTCTTGTGCGAACCGGGCATGATCATCAGGCCGCCGTTGGTGTCACGGTTCTCGGTCAGCGCGATCGAGACGGAGACGGTGCGCATGTTCGGCAGACCGTCCTCGGCGTGCCAGGTCTCGAAGTCCGAGTGCCAGTAGAAGCCCGAGGCGCCGAAGCCCGGCTTCACATTGATACGGGACTGGTGGACGTACACGTCCGAGCCGAGGATCTGCCGGGCTCTGCCCACCACCCGCTCATCGCGCACCAGACCGGCGAAGATCTCGCTGAGCCTGTGCACCTCGAAGACCGAGCGCACGTCTCTCGACTTCGGCTCGATGATCGAGCGATCGTCGGCACGTACGGCGGGGTCGGTGACCAGCCGTTCCAGCTCGGCTCGGTAGAGCGCGACCTCGTCCGGCGTGATCAGCTCGTCGACGGTCAGGAAGCCGTCCCGCTCGAAGCCCATGAGTTCGGAAGGGACGATCGGCCCCGGCGCCCCGGGCGCGGACCACACGACCGGGTCCTGGCGCGGAGTGGTCACCTCGCCCGCGCCGCGTGTCGGGTACAGGTCGGTGCGTACAGGGGCGGTGGTCATCGTTCAGCCCTCCTCGGTGAGCAGCGGGTAGACGCCGTTCTCGTCGTGGTCCTCCCGTCCGGTGACCGGCGGGTTGAAGACACAGACACAGCGGAAGTCGGTCTTGGGACGCATGGTGTGGCGCTCGTGGCCGTCCAGCAGATACATCGTGCCGGGCTCGATCCAGTGGGTCTCGCCGGTCTCGTCATCGGTGAGCTCGGCCTCGCCCTCCACGCAGAGCACGGCCTCGATGTGGTTGGCGTACCACATCGACGTCTCCGTACCCGCGTACAGCACGGTCTCGTGGAGCGAGAAGCCGACCTTCTCCTTGGCGAGCACGATGCGCTTGCTCTCCCAGGTGCCCGAAGAGGCCCTCACATGGCGCTCGGTGTTCTCGATGTCCTTGAAAGATCGGACGATCACGGTGAGTTGCTGCCTTTCTCGTACGGTGGTGTCAGGCCGTTTCGCGGACGGAACGGGCCAGGGTGCGCAGGCCCTCGTCCAGTTCGTCGGGGGAGATGGTGAGCGCGGGCAGCAGCTTCACCACTTCGCTCTGGGGACCCGAGGTCTCCAGCAGCAGCCCCAGCTCGAAGGCGCGGGCGCAGACCGCCGAGGCACGTGCCTTGTCCTCGAACTCCAGGCCCCAGACCAGGCCGCGGCCGCGGAAGCTCAGTCCGGCCCCCGCGCTCTCCTCGGCGATGGCCAGCAGCGCACGCTCGACCTGCTCGCCCCGCGCCAGCGTCTGCTTCTCCATCTGGCCGTCGGCCCAGTAGGTGTTGAGCGCGGCGGTGGCGGTGACGAACGCCGGGTTGTTGCCGCGGAAGGTGCCGTTGTGCTCCCCCGGCTCCCAGATGTCCAGCTCCGGCTTGAACAGGCAGAGCGACATGGGCATTCCGTAGCCGCTGATGGACTTCGACAGGGTGACGATGTCCGGCGTGATGCCGGCCTCCTCGAAGGAGAAGAAGCCGCCGGTACGGCCGCAGCCCATCTGGATGTCGTCGACGATCAGCAGCATGTCCTGGCGGTGGCACAGGTCCTGAAGGGCTCGCAGCCACTCGGCGCGGGCCACATTGATGCCGCCCTCGCCCTGCACCGTCTCGACGATGACAGCGGCCGGCTTGTTGAGGCCGGAGCCCTGGTCCTCGAGCAGCCGCTCGAACCAGATGAAGTCCGGGACCCGGCCCTCGAAGTAGTTGTCGAAGGGCATCGGCGTGCCGTGCACGAGCGGGATGCCGGCGCCGGCGCGCTTGAAGGCGTTGCCGGTGACGGCGAGCGAGCCCAGCGACATGCCGTGGAAGGCGTTGGTGAACGAGACGACGGACTCGCGCCCCTTCACCTTGCGGGCCAGCTTGAGCGCCGACTCGACCGCGTTGGTGCCGGTCGGGCCGGGGAACATGACCTTGTACGGCAGATCGCGCGGCCGCAGGATCACGTTCTGGAACGACTCGAGGAAGGCGCGTTTGGCGGTGGTGGCCATGTCCAGGCCGTGGGTTATGCCGTCGCGCTCGATGTAGTCGATCAGCGCGCGTTTCAGCACCGGGTTGTTGTGCCCGTAGTTGAGCGATCCGGCGCCGGCGAAGAAGTCGAGGTAGGTGTGGCCGTCCTCGTCGTGGAGGTAGCTGCCCTGCGCGCGGTCGAACACGGCGGGCCAACCACGGCAGTAGCTGCGTACCTCCGACTCCAGGGTCTCGAAGACACTCAGGGCGGGCGGGGTGATGGTCACAGCAGTCTCCAGATGTGGGGGAGGTCAGGCGGAGAGGGGGCCGATGCGGTAGAGCACTTCCGGCTGGTGCGTTCCTTCGGGGAACAGCCCGCCGTCGAAGAGCACTTCGCGCTCCAGCCCCGCCCCGTGACGCTGGGCGTAGGAGGTGAAGAGGCGGTCGGACGCGGCGTTGTCCGGGGTGACGGTCGTCTCGATCTCCCGGACCCCGCGGCCGTCGGTGACCCTGACGGTCAGCGCGTCCAGCAGTACGCCGGCGAGTCCACGGCCGCGGTGCGCCTGGTCGACGGCGACCTGCCAGACGACAAGTGCCTCGGGGCGGTCAGGGCGTACGTAGCCCGTGACGAAGCCGATGGGCTCACCGTCGGAGCCGCGCGCCACCACGGAGGTGGCCGCGAAGTCGCGACACCACAGCAGATAGCTGTACGAGGAGTTCAGGTCCAGGACCTCGGAGTCGCGGGCGATGCGCCAGATCGCGGCTCCGTCCTCCACTCGTGGGGTATCGATCTCCAGAAATTCGCTCGGGGTGTTGACTCGTACAAGGTCTTCTTGTGCGGCGGTCATGCAGAGGAAATTTACCGAGCAAATTCAAAAAATGCATCGAGGGAAGGGGTTGGGTGATGCGCCTCTTTGTGTTATCGCGCGGGCGCGAGTCCCGGGTCGGCGAGGCGCCATTTTCAGGGCTTTTGCACCGGAATTATGGGGGTGAATCGGATGTGCTGTGGAGTCGGTCACACGCGGGTAACCCTCTCGAGATCCGCCCGAATTACGTCAATCGATCCTGTCGAAAGCTGGGTGTTTAGGATCGGCAAACCGGGGCAGACGAATACGGGAAGCTGCCCGTAATAAAGCGGCTTCCGTCTATTCCAATTTAACGCGACTTTAATTCCGTGAGGAATGCTGTGCGCCGTGACCGCGGTCACTCACGGATGGCGTCGGACCTCCCTGGCCGCGCGCCGGGCCGCCTCCGGGCCACCCGCACACCCGACTCGCCGAGCGCCGCGCCCAGCGCCGCCGGCGTGGACCGCACGGTGGCGAGAGTGGTGTCCGCGCAGTAGTGGCTGCCCCGGAGCATTTCCTGGGCACGCACCCCGCCACCCGTGATCAGCGGCAGTGACGGGTCGGCCGCGAGCGCCTTCGCGACCAGCTCGGAGGAGTCGACTCCGGCCGGGGCACGCGGTGTTGTGGCCATGGCGCCGCCTCCCGCGCCTCGTGGACGTACGGCTCGAGACCGCCGCCGAGCGCCGGTGCGCCGGCGTGCGTGTCCGCCGTTTCCGGTCGGCCGCGCCGAGGGTACCCAGGGCCTCGTACAGTGCTGGACATGAGCGATCGCGTGGTGCTGCATGTGAAGGGGCGGGTGCTCGCCGGTCCCGACGACGTCAGGGACGAGCTGTGGGCGGTGGACGGCCGGATCACGTACGAACGGCCGCGCGCAGAGGCGCTCACCGTCGCGGGCTGGGCGCTGCCCGGTCTGGTCGACGCGCACTGCCATGTCGGTCTTGACCATCACGGCGCGGTCGACGAGACGACCAGCGAGAAGCAGGCGTTCACCGACCGGGACGCGGGCACGCTGCTCATCCGCGACGCCGGATCGCCGTCCGACACCCGCTGGATCGACGACCGCGAGGACCTTCCGAAGATCATCAGGGCGGGCCGGCACATCGCGCGCACCCGCCGTTACATCCGTAACTACGCCCATGAGATCGAGCCGGGCGACCTGGTCGCGTATGTCGCGCGGGAGGCGCGGCGCGGCGACGGATGGGTCAAGCTCGTCGGCGACTGGATCGACCGGGACGCGGGCGATCTGACCGCCTGCTGGCCGCGCGGCGAGGTCGCTGCGGCGATCGCCGAGGCGCACCGGCTGGGCGCGCGGGTGACCGCGCACTGCTTCGCCGAGGTCGCGCTCCGGGACCTGGTCGAAGCGGGCATCGACTGCATCGAACACGCCACCGGGCTCACCGAGGACACCATCCCGCTGTTCGCGGAGCGGGGCGTCGCGATCGTCCCGACGCTGGTCAACATCGCGACGTTCCCGGACCTCGCCGCGGGCGCCGAAGCGAAGTTCCCCGACTGGTCCGCCCATATGCGCCGGCTGTACGAGCGTCGCTACGACACGGTGCGCGCGGCCTACGACGCGGGCATCCCGGTCTTCGTCGGTACGGACGCGGGCGGCTCGCTGGCCCACGGCCTGGTCGCCGCGGAGGTGGCGGAACTGGTGAAGGCGGGCATCCCGCCGGTCCAGGCGCTGTCGGCGACGGCCTGGGGGGCGCGTCAGTGGCTGGGCCGCCCCGTGCTGGAGGAGGGCGCGCCGGCGGACCTGGTGGTCTACGACACGGATCCGCGGGCGGACGTCAGGGCGCTGGCGGCGCCGCGGCGGGTGATCCTCAACGGCCGTGTGATCGGCTGACGAGGGCTGCTCCCCTCCGGCCGTGGTGGTGACCCAGCGTGACCGAGGGTGTCGCCGTTCGTCGAAGCACTTCCCGTGCGAGCCGGTTCGATCGACCGGCGCACCACCCGTTCGCGGCGACAGGGTGGCCACGCAGGAACACCCGTACCTCAAAAATCGAATACGGGCACGGAAACTCCACGTTGGGGTGAACTCGCTCCAGGTGTCGGTTGCTTCACTCTCGGTGCGCAAGGATTCCGGTGTCCCAAGTCGCCGCCGTCCGTGCGTCCCAGCGGGGCGGCAGCGGCGCCGTGTCTCCTGTGGGGGTTCCACCACCTTGAACAGCAACACCTTCCGCATGCCCGCACGCCGCTGCGCCGCCGCGGCGGCAGCTGCCGCGCTGGTCGCCGGACCCGTCGCGGTCGCCGGGCCGGCGCACGCCACAGGGGGTGGCGGCGAGGGACGGGCGAGTGCGGTCGTGCTCCGCACCGGGCTCGATGTGTCCCTGCTCGACAAGACCGTCGACGTCCCGCTCAAGGCCACGCTCAACGAGGTGCGGGCCCCTGCCAGTGCCGAAAAGAGGGCGCTGACCGTGCGGTTGGACGGGGTCGACCGGGGCAGGCCCGTCCAGGTGCTGCGCGCGGACGTGGCTACCGCGAAGGCCACCGCCGACCGACACCGGGCCGAGGGTTACGCAAACCTCGCCCGCGCCAGGCTCCATGTGCCCGGACTGCCGCTGCTCTCGCTCGTCGAGATCGAGGCGGTCACGTCGAAGGCCGTCTGCGAGGCGGGCAAGCAGCCGGTGGCCGAGTCGAATCTGCTCGGCCGGGTGACCGTGCTCGGCAAGAAGGTCACGCTCTCCACCAGCGGCCCCACCCGGGTCGAGGCGCCGGGGATCGGCGAGGTGACGCTCGATCTGTCGAAGACTCACACCACGTCCCGTGCGGCCGCCGCCACCGCGCTCGAGCTGAAGGTGTCGGTCAACCCGCTCACGCTGAACGTCGCCGACGTCACGGGCGTGGTCACGCTCGCCGAGGCGACATGCGAATCGCCCGCCGCGCGGGAACCGTCCTCGGGACCGAGCGACGGCGTGCGGGCGCAGTCCGGCGAGGCCCCCGCCGAGGAGGACCTCGCCGAGACCGGCGGCAACTCCATCACCCGGTACCTCGCGGGCGGCGCGGTGCTGCTGCTGGCGGCAGGCGGCGCCGCGATGGTGCTGGCCCGCGCCCGGTCCAGGAGCTGACACCGGGCGTCCGGCGCCCCGCACGCGAGGCCGTGCGGGGCGTCAGCCGCCGACCATGGTGAGCGCCTGGTCGAGCGCCTGCAGAAAGCGGTTGGTGGTCACCCGGTCGCGTACCGCGAGCCGCAGCCAGTCGGGACCGAGCCCCGGAAACGTATCGCCGCGCCGGGCCGCGAAGCCCAGACCGCGCAGCCGCTCCCGCACCTCGGCGCCCCGCCGCACATGTACGAGGACGAAGGGAGCCTCGGCCGCCTCCACCACCCGTACCTCCTCGAACTCCGCGAGCCCCGCGAGCAGATGCGCCCGCTCCGTCGCGATCCCGTGCGCGGCCTGCGCGGCCTCCTTGAGCGCGGCCGGCTCCATGCACGCCTCAGCCGCGGCCAGCGCGGGTGTCGCGACCGGCCACAGCGGCTGGGTCCGCTCCAGCGCCTCGACCGTCTCCGGCTCGGCGAGCACATAGCCGATCCGCAGACCGGCCAGCCCCCAGGTCTTGGTGAGGCTGCGCAGCACCACCAGCCCCGGGATGTCGGTCCGTCCCGCGAGTGACTCGGACTCACCGGGCACCGCGTCCATGAAGGCCTCGTCGACCACCAGCACCCGTCCGGGACGGGCCAGTCCGGCGATGTCGGCGGCCGGATGCAGTACGGACGTGGGGTTCGTCGGATTGCCGATCATCACCAGGTCCGCGGCGTCGGGAACGGCCGCGGGGTCGAGCCGGAAGCCGTCCGCCTCGCGCAGCAGCACCCGCGCCACCTCGTGGCCCGCGTCCCGCAGTGCCGCCTCCGGCTCCGTGAACTGCGGGTGCACCACCAGCGGTTGACATACCGTCAGCGCGCGAGCCAGCAGTACGAACGCCTCGGCGGCCCCCGCCGTCAGCAGCACCCGCTCCACCGGCACACCGTGCCGTCGGGCGACCGCCGCGCGCGCAGCCCGCCCGTCCGGATAGGCCGCCAGGGCCGTCAGCGAGCAGGCGATGCGCTCGCGCAGCCAGTCCGGGGGAGTGCCGGCCCGGACATTGACCGCGAGGTCCGTGAGGTGCGCGTCCCGCACCTCCGCGTCACCGTGGTGACGCAGATCGTGTGCGTCAGTGTGAGTGCGCATGGCTGCCGTGGTGGTGCCCGTGGCTGTGGTGGTGGCCGTCGTCGTCCGGGTGGAAGTGCGGCTGCTGCGGGATGCCCACCTTGTCCTCGAAGCCCGGCAGCGCGATCCGGTACACGCAGGAGTCGCAGTTCATCCGGATGTCGCCGGCGACGGCCTCCCGGTAGCGCTCCATGACCAGGTCCAGCAGCTCCTCGGCGGGGCCGATGACATCGGCCGACACGACCTCGACCTCGGGATGAGCCTCCGCCCAGCCCTGCGTCTGCTGACGCACCCGGTCCGGCAGGATGCCGGTGAACAGGAAGTACGGGAGTACGACGATCCGGCGCGCCCCCAGCTTCACGCACCGGTCGAGACCGCTCGGTACATCGGGAGCGGCGAGCGAGACGAACGCCGTCTCCACACCCGCGTACCCCCGCCCCTCCCACAGCAGCCGGGCCGCCTTGAGTACTTCGGCGTTGGCGTCCGGGTCGGTCGAACCGCGGCCCACCAGCAGCACGGTCACATCGGCGCGGTCGGACGGCGTGCGGACCGTGGAGCCCAGCGCCTCGTCGAGCCGCCGCTCCAGGACACGCAGCAGCGACGGGTGCGGGCCGAGCGGGCGCCCGTAGGTGTAGGAGATCCCGGGGTGCCGCTCCCGCTCGCGGGCAAGCGCCGCCGGAATGTCGCCCTTGGCGTGCCCGGCGGACACCAGCATCAGCGGCACCGCGGCGAAGCGGTTCACGCCCCGCTCCACCAGCTCGGTGACGGCGTCGCCGAGCGGCGGCGGGGACAGCTCGATGAAGCCGCCGGCGACGGGGAGTTCGGGATGGCGCCGCCCCAGCTCCCGTACGAAGTCCCGGAAGGCCTCGGCCCCGGCTTCGTCGCGGGTGCCGTGGCCGGCGATCAGCAGTGCGGGCGGGGTGGTCACGCGTTCTCCTTGGTGTGGGGGTGGTACAGCAGAGCATTGAGTGCGGCCGCGGCGACCGCGCTGCCGCCCTTTTCGGACACGTTGCTGACGGCCGGCAGCCCGCTCTCGCGCAGCGCGGCCTTGGACTCGGCCGCGCCGACGAAACCGACGGGCAGCCCGATGACCAGCGCGGGAGCGGCGTCGAGGACGAGCAGCTCCTCGAGAGCGGTCGGCGCACAGCCGATCACCCAGATCGCGCCGGGCCCGACCTGCTCGTACGCGAGGCGGATCGCGTGCGCGGAACGGGTGAGCCCCGGGCCGGACCTGGCGTCCCTCAGCCTGCAGACGGTCTCGCGCCGGGTGATCCCGGCGGCGACCATCTCGACATCGGCGACGACCGGAGCACCGTCGTGCAGCGCGTCGTGCGCTGCGGCGAGGGAGGTCTCGTCGCAGACGAGATCGGTGGCGTAATCGAGATCGGCGGCGGAGTGGATGACCCGCTCCACGACTGCCCGCGTCAGTGGCTGAAACCCGCTGGTATCCAGCCGGGACCGGAGCCGTCGGAACGACTCCTGCTCGATGGGATGGACGACGCGGGTCACGAGGCGACTCCGGGGTGGCGGCGGTGGGTGACGGGTGCGGCGTCGGCGGTCGCCGGCGGGCGCGAAGGGTTGAGCGGTCCGCGCCATGTGGCTGGGGTGGTGCGGAGGGCCGAGGACCGGGCGGGGGCGCCACCGGTGGAGCGGGCCGTGGGCGCGTGGTCCAGTCCCGCTGCAGCGGGCGCGGCCGGCGGCGACGGACAGGCCGGAGCGCTGCCGGGACGCGACACGGGTGCGCCGGGCTCACCTGCACGCCTGCCTGTGCCTGTGCGCCTGCCTGTGCCTGCGTCCGTGCTCGCGTCTGCGTCTGCGCCTGCGTCCGTGCCTCTGCCCGTGCCCGCGTGACGGGCTGCCCTTCCGGCGGTCGCCCCGCCGCCGGGGCAGGGCACACGCGCCCCGCGCCCCTCCGCGCTCGCGAGCGCGTCGCCGCGCGCCCTCACGACTGCCACCGGTAGCCGCGCGGCGTCACCATACGGCCCGCGATCTCGCGCGTGGCCGTGTTGCCGACCGTCACGACCGTCATCATGTCCACCGTCGTCGGATCCAGTCCGGCGAGTGTGGTCACGCGGCTGGATTCGTCCACGCGCGACGCGTTGCGTACGACACCCACCGGCGTCCCCGGCTCCCGGTGCTCGCCGAGGATCGTCAGCGCCTTCGGCAGCTGCCAGTCGCGGCCGCGGCTGCGCGGGTTGTAGAAGGTGACGATGATGTCCGCCTCCGCGGCGGCCCGCACCCGGCGCTCGATGATCTCCCACGGCGTGTGCAGATCGGACAGGCTGATCGAGACATGGTCGTGCCCGAGCGGCGCACCCAGGATCGCGGCTGCCGCGAGCGCCGCCGTGACGCCCGGTACGCCGACCACGTCGATGTCGTCGGACGCCTCGGCGAGCGCGGGCGAGGCCATCGCGTACACGCCCGCGTCACCGCTCCCGATCAGTGCGACCGCATGTCCGGCGCGGGCCTCGGCCACAGCCGTACGGGCCCGTTCCTCCTCCGCCCCGAGGCCGGACTCGATGACGCGCGTGCCGGGCCTGAGCAGGTCGCGGATCTGGTCGACGTACTGATCGAGCCCGACCAGTACGGAGGCGCGCCGCAGCTCATCGGTGGCGCGCGGCGTGAGGAGATCGCGGGCCCCGGGCCCGAGTCCGACCACGGCCAGCCGGCCGCGCCGCGGCCTGCGCACGACCGCGCAGGTCGCCATCGCTGCGCGCCCCTCGGGGTTCGACTTCCGCTTCGGGACCAGGAGTTCGCCTCCGCCCATGAGCGCGGCGGCCTCCGCGACCGACGGCGTCCCCACGGCGGCGAGCGGCGCGCCGGACGGGTTCGGCACGGTGACCGAGGACAGCTGCTGCGCCGCGTACGTGACGACCGGCACTCCGAGCCGCTCCGCGGCCCCGACGATCCCGGGCTCATCCGCCTTCGCCTCGACCGTCGCCAGCTCCACGACGCTCAGCACGGAGAGCCCGGCGTCGCGCAGCGACTCCTCGACGAGCCCGAGCACCTCCTCGACCGGCGCGCCCTTGGACGCTCCGACCCCGACGACGAGCGACGCGGGCCGCAACACGGCTTCCCGTGCGCCCGGTTCGACGAGCCGGTCGGTCACCCGGAGGACCGCGGTAGCGTCGGCACCCACGTTCGCGGCACCGTCAGCACCCGCCTCGGCACCCACATTCGGCGGCAGCGGCGGCAACGGCCACACCGCGTCCGCCCGCAGCGCCACCGGCTCGCCGTCCAGCACCGCCCGCGTCACCGCCGCGACCGCGCCCTCCACCGGCAGGCCCAGCGTGTCCAGGCCATGGACGTCCGTCGCGTCCGTCGCCGTCGTCACCACCGGAGCGCAGCCCAGGACGTCCGCGACGTCCGCCGCCAGCTCGTTCGCGCCGCCGCCGTGGCCGCCCAGCAGCGACACCGCGAACCGCTGCGCCTCGTCCACGCACACCATGCCCGGGTCCGCCGACTTGCCCGCGAGCAGCGGGGCGATCAGCCGTACCGCCGCACCCGTCGCCAGGAAGCACACCAGCTGCTCGCACTCCGCGAACGCGCGCTCCACCGACTCGCGCACCGGGCCCTCGTACACCCGGGTGCGGCCGGGCCAGGCCGCGGCCAGCCGGTCGCGGGCGGCGGCGCCCGCCGCCGTCGCGGAGATCAGGCCGATCACTGAATTGCTCCTTCGTTCACCGAATCCGCGGGGCGGTCGCCCCACAGCAGGAAGACGGGGTTGGCGGCCGCCAGCCGTGTCACATCTCCGGGCAGCGGGGCCAGTCGCGACGAGTGCAGCAGTACGCCGTCGGACACCAACCCGGCGGCGGCCAGCGCGGCCCGTACCGCCGCCACCCGGTCCAGCGCGGCCAGCGCGACGACCACCGTGCGCCGGGTCCGCCGCGCGCACGCGGTGACGATCGCGGGCAGTTCCGCGCCGCCCCCGCCGATGAACACCGCGTCAGGGTCCGCCAGATGGGAGAGCACCGTCGGTGCCGAGCCGTGCACGGCCCGTACGTCCACACCGTGCGCGGCCGCGTTCGCGCGGATCCGCTCCACGCCGTCGGAGGTCTTCTCCACGGCCACCACGGCCGCGCCGAACCGCGCGCACTCCACGGCGACCGAACCGGACCCCGCGCCGATGTCCCACACGAGGTCGCCCGTACGCGGCCCGAGCCGGGCCAGCGCCAGCGCCCGCACCTCGAACTTGGTGATCATCGAGTCGCGGTGCTCGAACTCTCCCTCGGACAGCGCCCACCGGTCCGGACCGGTGGGCACCGAGACCGTCCGCTGCGCCGGCGACAGCGCCCGCCGCTCGTCCAGGCAGAGCACCACGCTCACCGCGTCCCACTCACGCGCCGCCGCCTCCGCGGGCGACATCCGCTCGATCCGCTCGTGCTCCGGGTCGCCGAGCGCCGTCGCCACCACCAGCGTCCGCTCCGTGGCCCGGTACGCCAGCTCGGCGCCCAGCTCCGCGGGCCCCGAGCCCGGAGCGGTCAGCACAGCCGTCTTGGGATGCGCTCGGCACACATTGACCGCGGTTCGCAGATCACGGCCGTGCGCGCTGACGACGACCGCGTCGTCCCACGGCAGTCCGATCCGCGCGAACGCGACCGCCACCGACGGCGCCCCCGGCCGTACGTCCAGCGCGTCCGCGCCGAACCGCTCGGCCAACGCCCGTACGATCCCGAAGAATCCGGGGTCGCCCGAGGCCAGCACCACCACCCCGGCCGCGTCGCCGGCCAGCTTCTTCCCGATCTCGTCGAGCGCCGGCGCGAGCGGCCCCAGCACCAGCTGTTGCGCGTCGGCGGGCACATCGGCCGCACGGCACGCCGCCGTCAGATGCCGCCGGGCACCCACCACCAGCGTGGCCGCGGCCAGCGCCTCGCCGTCGCGTACGGAGAGCGGCACGCCCGTCCCGGTACCGATGACCGTGATCACGGTGTCGCGCCCTGCGCGCGCAGCGCCTTGCGGGCGGCCGGATCGGCCTTCCGGAAGCCGTGGAAGTGCCCCGGGTGGTACAGGTGCGAGCGCGTACCGGAAGCCGCCAGCGCCGGACCGACCAGGAACAGCGTGTGCTTCCAGAGCTTGTGCTCCTTGACGGTCTCCTCCAGCGTGCCGATCGTGCAGCGCAGGATCAGCTCCTCCGGCCAGGTCGCCTGGTACGCGATGACCACCGGCGTACTCGTCGGATAGCCGCCCTCCAGCAGCTCCTGCGTCAACTGGCCCGAGCGTGCCGCCGACAGGAAGAGGGCCATCGTCGTGCCGTGCCGCGCGAACTCCCGTACCTCCTCGCCCGGCGGCATCGGCGTCTTGCCGCCGCCGAGCCGGGTCAGGATGACGGACTGCGCGACCTCCGGGATCGTCAGCTCGCGCTGCGCGATCGCGGCGACCGCCGAGAACGACGAGACGCCCGGCACGATCTCGACCTCCAGGCCGAGATCCACACACCGGTCGAGCTGCTCCTGAGTGCCGCCCCAGAGGGCGGGGTCGCCGGAGTGGATCCTGGCGACCCGCAGGCCCTCGTCGAGCGCCCGCTCGTACACGGCGACGACGTCCTCGAGCGACATGGCCGCCGAGTCGAGGATCTCGGCGCCCTCGCGGGCGTGGTCAAGGACGTCGGCCTGCACCAGGCTCGCCGCCCAGATGACGATGTCGGCGTCGGCGATGGCACGCGCGGCGCGGAACGTCAGCAGATCGGCGGCGCCAGGGCCGGCGCCGACGAAGGTCACCTTGCCGTGAGTGGCGGCATCGGCCATGAGCGGGGGTCCTCTCGGGTCATTCGGGTGATTCGGGCGGATCTCGATGGGGAGAGTGCGAAGAGGCGGGTCAATCCGCTAGCAAGGGCGCATGGCGGTGTTCGTCGCGCTCGGCGCGTTCCTGATGACGCTGTTCGGCGGCTGGACGGCGCAACGCGTCACCGACCGCCGCCACCTCGTACTCGGCCTGGCCGGCGGGCTGATGCTCGGCGTGGTCGGCCTGGACCTGCTGCCGGAGGCGCTGGAGGCGGCCGGCCACAAGGTGTTCGGGGTGCCGCAGGGGCTGCTGCTCTTCGTCGGCGGCTTCCTCGCGGCGCATCTGGTGGAGCGGCTGCTGGCCGTTCGTCAGGCGGCGCACGGGGCTGACGAGGCCGAGCGGGTGCCCCAGGTGGGGCTGACGGCGGCCGCGGCGATGGTCGGCCACAGCCTGATGGACGGGATCGCCATCGGCGCCGCGTTCCAGGTGGGCGGCGGCATGGGCGCGGCCGTGGCGCTCGCCGTCGTCACCCACGATTTCGCGGACGGTTTCAACACGTACACGATCACCAGCCTGTACGGGAACACGCGCAGAAAGGCGGTCGCGATGCTCGTCGCGGACGCGCTCGCGCCGATCGCCGGTGCGGCGTCCACGCTGCTGTTCACGCTGCCGGTGGAACTCCTCGGCAGCTATCTCGGCTTCTTCGCAGGCGCCCTGCTCTATCTCGCCGCGGCCGAGATCCTCCCCGAGGCACACCACGCCCACCCCGCCCGCTCCACCCTGCTGTGCACGGCGGGAGGCGTGGGCTTCATCTGGCTGGTGGTCGGCCTCGCCGAGTGACTCGCGGAGCGGCTCGGCGCGCCGGCAGGGTGGCGAACTCACAGCTTGCCTCCGCGGCCACCGTCGCGCGGCGCCGGCACGATCAGCGTCGAGAGGTACGGCAGCGGTTCCCCGGCAAGGTCCGCGGCCGGCCGGATCGACTCCTCGGGCAGTCCGAGCGCCGACCCCCACACCGCGCCCTCGGTCCGTCCCGTCTCGCGCAGCGCGTTGGCCACCTCCGCCGCGAGCCGCCCGAACTTGTACGCGACGACCGTGCCGGGACCTTCCAGGGCGTCCTTGAGCACGGCGGACCCCGCGGTCACGGGCACCAGGGTCAGCGGCTCGGTGCCCTCGGTGAGGACGGCGCCGCTGCGGGCCGCCAGATCCTGCATGGCGGTGATGCCGGGCACGGTCTCCACGGCGGTTCCCGGGACCAGTTCGGCGATGGTGTGCGCGAGATACGTGAACGTCGAGTAGACATTGGGATCGCCGATCGTCGCGAAGGCGACGGTTCCGTGCGCGCGCAGCAGCCCGGCCACCCGCTCGCCCGCGGCATCCCAGGCGGCCTCGCGACGGCCGCGGTCGGTGCGCTCGTTGAGCGCGAAGACGACGCGTACGACCTTCTCCGCGCCCACGTAGTGCAGGACGGTCGCCTCGGCGCGCCCGGGCTCACCCCCGTCCGTTCCGTCGGCCCCGGCCATCACAGGTACGACGACGGCATCGGCTTCCTGAAGCGCGCGCACGCCCTTCACGGTCACCAACTCCGGGTCGCCCGGCCCGACTCCGACACCGATCAGCCTGCTGCTCATGCTCCGCACCTCTCAGTGAAACTTCGTGCCATGCCGGGCGTGGCCGCCCAGTGCGTATGCAGATAGCTCGCGTGCACGCCCTGCTGTACGAATCCCTCCACACGCCGCTCGGGCCGGTGCATCCCCCACGCGGGGCCGGGCCCCGCGGCCGGCTCGATGACCGTGCGGTGGAACTCGTGCCCGTGCAGGCGTGTCCCGGCCGCCGCGAGGACGCTGTCGCTCACCGCGACGGCCTCCCGGTATCCGAGCGTGAGCCGCTCGTCCATCCGCGCCTCGGCGTCCAGGACACCGCACATCGGCAGTCCGTCCAGGGCGCGTGCGAGATACAGCAGCCCGGCGCACTCGGCGGCGACGGGCGCGCCGGAGTCCGCCAGCTCGGCGACGGCCTTGCGCAGCGCGTCGTTGGCGGACAGTTCGGGCGCGTACACCTCGGGAAAGCCACCGCCTATGACGAGCCCCGCCGTCCCTTCGGGCAGTTGCTCGTCCCGGAGCGGGTCGAAGGTGACGACGTCGGCGCCCGCGGCGGCGAGCAGTTCGGTGTGCTCGGCATAGGAGAACGTGAACGCGGGCCCGCCGGCAACGGCGACGACGGGCCGCTCGCGGCCGTTCGCCGGTCGCCCGAGAGGCTCGACGGGAGCCTGTCCGGCGCTCGAGGACATGTCCGGGGCGGGTACGGCATCCGAGGCGTTCCACGGCGCGCCCGGCAGCGCGGGCGCGCTCCGCGCCAGCGCGAGCAGCCCCTGGAGGTCACACCCCTGCCGTACCTGCTCGGCCGTCGCCGCCACGGAGGCCACCGCCTCCGCCCGCCGCTCGGCGACCGGCACGAGCCCCAGGTGCCGACT
This sequence comes from Streptomyces sp. NPDC002926, assembly GCF_053591755.1. Classification (NCBI taxonomy): domain Bacteria; kingdom Bacillati; phylum Actinomycetota; class Actinomycetes; order Kitasatosporales; family Streptomycetaceae; genus Streptomyces; species Streptomyces sp. NPDC002926. The sequence goes on along the minus strand of NZ_JBSFUK010000011.1, from coordinate 34,926 downwards.
CGGCGTCCCCACCGAGCCCGCCCGCCGCAACACCCCCAGCACCGGCACCCCCGACTCGTCCAGCGCCTCCCGCAACAACTCCTCGTGCCGCTGAGAGGCCACCTTGTTCAGAATCACGCCCCCGATCCGCACCTGGGGATCCCAGGACGCGAAACCGTGCACCAGCGCCGCCACCGACCGCGACTGCGAGGACGCGTCCACCACCAGCACCACCGGCGCCCGCAGCAGCTTCGCGACCTGAGCGGTGGACGCCAGCTCACCGGCGCCCGCCGCACCGTCGTACAGCCCCATCACGCCTTCGACCACGGCCACATCGCAGCCGGCCGCGCCGTGCGCGAACAGCGGCGCGATCAGCTCCGTACCGCACAGATACGCGTCCAGATTCCGCCCCGGACGTCCCGTGGCGAGCGAGTGATAGCCCGGGTCGATGTAGTCGGGCCCGACCTTGTGCGGGGACACGGAGAGGCCCGCCGCGACGAAGGCCGCCATCAGGCCCGTCGCGACGGTGGTCTTGCCGCTGCCGGACGACGGCGCGGCGATGACGAGACGTGCTACCACTCGATGCCCCGCTGCCCCTTCTGACCGGTGTCCATCGGGTGCTTGACCTTGGACATGTCGGTCACCAGATCGGCGAACCCGACGAGCTCCGCCGGAGCGTTGCGCCCGGTGATCACCACATGCTGCGTCCCCGGCCGGTCCCGGAGCACCGAGATCACCTCGTCCGTGTCCACCCACCCCCAGTGCATCGGGTACGCGAACTCGTCCAGCACATACAGCTGGTACGTCTCGGCCGCCAGATCGCGCTTGACCTGCTCCCAGCCCTCGCGCGCCGCCTCCTCGTTGTTCAGCTGCTTGTCGCGCTGCACCCACGACCAGCCCTCGCCCATCTTGTGCCAGTCGACAGGACCGCCCTCGCCGGAGGCGCCGAGGACCTTGAGCGCGTTCTCCTCGCCGACCTTCCACTTCGCGGACTTGACGAACTGGAACACCCCGATCGGCCACCCCTGGTTCCAGGCGCGCAGCGCGAGCCCGAACGCGGCCGTCGACTTGCCCTTGCCGATGCCCGTGTGGACGACGACGAGCGGGCGGTTGCGGCGCTGGCGGGTGGTGAGCCCGTCGTCCGGTACGACGGACGGCTGTCCTTGCGGCATTACGCGGCCCTCCTGGCAGTCTGAACGTCCTTGACGAGTCCGGCGATGGAGTCGGCGTGCAGCTCGTCGAGTGTGACGGCGGTGCCGCCGAGATCGCCGGCCAGTGTGCCCGCAAGACCGAGCCGTACGGGCCCCCACTCGCAGTCCACGACGATCGCAGCCGTCCCTTCGGCGGAGTGCAGCCGCGCCGCGCGCGACGCCAGCGCCACCGGATCGACCCCGCCCGTCGCCCGCCCGTCCGTCACCACGACCAGCAGCGGCCGGCGCGACGGATCGCGCATACGCTCCACCCGCAGCACGTCGTGCGCCTTGAGCAGCCCGGCCGCCAGCGGCGTACGGCCGCCCGTCGGCAGCGTCTGAAGACGAGCGGCGGCCGCGTCCACCGACGAGGTCGGCGGCAGCGCCACCTCCGCGTCCTTCCCGCGGAAGGTGATCAGCCCGACCTTGTCGCGCCGCTGGTAGGCGTCCAGCAGCAGCGAAAGCACCGCGCCCTTCACCGCGCTCATCCGCTGCCGGGCCGCCATCGAACCCGACGCGTCCACCACGAAGAGCACCAGGTTCCCCTCGCGCCCCTCGCGGTTCGCCTGCCGCAGATCGTCCCGCCGCACCACGAGACCCCGGCCGCTGCGCCCGCGCGCCCGCTGGTGCGGGGCCGCGGCCTGCACGGTAGCCGCCAAGTGCAGCTTGGTGAGCGCGCCTCGGGGCCGCCGCGCCCCGGTCGTACGGCCCTGCTCCGTCCGCGCACGTGACCTGCGCCCTGCCGCGCCCTCGCCGAGACCCGGCACGCTCAGCATCTTCGTACGGAACGGCTCGGCGGCCCGTACGGCCTGCTGCTCACCGCCGCCGGCCTGCGGAGCGCCACCTTCGGCCGACTCCGCCTGAGCGGGCGTGTCGCCCTGTCCGGCATCGCCCTGCGGCGGCACGTCGGGGCCGCCCTGCGGCGGCTGCCCGCCCCCGCCGGGCCCGTCCGGATCCGGGTCCGGATCGTCGTCCCCGAATTCCTCCAGGGTCTCGTCGAGCTTGTCCTCGTCGAGACCGGGCGCGTCGAAGGGATTGCGCCGCCGCCGGTGGGGGAGCGCCAGCAGAGCGGCCTGCCGCACATCCTCGGCGAGCACCTCCGTACGCCCCGCCCACGCGGCGAGCGCGGTGGCGGTACGGGCCATCACGATGTCGGCGCGCATACCGTCCACCTCGAAGGCGGCACAGGTGGCGGCGATCTGCCGCAACGCGCCGTCGCCGAGCCGGACCCGGGACAGCAGGGCCCGCGCGGCGGCGATCCGGGCCCGTACGGCGGATTCCTCGTCGGACCACCGGTCGGCGAAACCCGCCGGATCGTCGTCGTAGGCGAGCCGCCGCCGCACCACTTCCACCCGCTGATCGGGTTCCCGCGAGGCCGCGACCTCGACGGTGAGCCCGAAACGGTCCAGCAACTGCGGCCGCAGCTCGCCCTCTTCGGGATTCATCGTCCCGACGAGAAGGAAGCGCGCGGCGTGCCGCACCGAGACGCCTTCGCGCTCGACGTACGACGCGCCCATGGCGGCCGCGTCGAGCAGCAGGTCGACCAGGTGGTCATGGAGGAGGTTGACCTCGTCCACGTAGAGAATCCCGCGGTGCGCGTCCGCGAGCAGCCCCGGTTCGAAGGCCTTCACGCCCTCGGCGAGTGCCCGCTCGATGTCGAGCGCGCCGACAAGCCGGTCCTCGGACGCCCCGACGGGCAGCTCGACCATGCGCGCGGGCCGCGCCACACCGCCGCCCGCCTCGTGCGGACCGTCGGGACACGCCGGGTCCGGCGACACGGGATCGCACGAGAACCGGCATCCGGAGACTACCGCGACCTCCGGGATCAACGCCGAGAGCGCACGTACGGCGGTCGATTTGGCGGTCCCCTTCTCTCCGCGCACCAGCACACCGCCGACCGCCGGGGAAACGGCGTTCAGCAGCAGCGCGAGCCGCAGGTCGTCCATGCCGACGATCGCGGTGAACGGGTAGGGCGTACTCACGAAGAAGCCTCCACATCAAGCCTGGTCAGCCCGGCAGGACCGGCCGGCGCCGGCGTTCGGGGACCGAAACCCGGGTTCGGGCTCCGGTTCGCCAAAGACGTCACGCGTCCCCCTCCAAGTCACCCTCGAGCTCCAGATACGTCGCCCGCAGCCGTTCCAGCGTCTCCGCGTCCGGCTCCGCCCACAGTCCACGGTCCGCCGCCTCCAGCAGCCGCTCCGTAATGCCCCGCAGCGCCCACGGGTTGGACTTCTGCATGAACTCCCGGTTCTCCGGCGCGAAGACGTACTCCGCCGAGAGCTTCTCGTACATCCAGTCGTCGACCACGCCCGCCGTCGCGTCGTAGCCGAACAGGTAGTCCACCGTGGCGGCCATCTCGAAAGCGCCCTTGTAGCCGTGCCGCCGCATCGCCGCCATCCAGCGCGGATTGACCACCCGCGCCCGGAACACCCGGTGCGTCTCCTCGCCCAGCGTGCGCGTCTTCACCTGGTCCGGCGTGGCACTGTCACCCACATACGCCTCGGGCGACTCACCGGTCAGGTGCCGCACCATGGCGACCATGCCGCCGTGGTACTGGAAGTAGTCGTCCGCGTCGACGAGATCGTGCTCCCTGGTGTCGACGTTCTTCGCGGCGACCGCGATCCGCCGGAACGCCGTCTCCATGTCCCCGCGCGCGGCCCGTCCTTCGAGCCCGCGCCCGTAGGCGTAACCGCCCCACACCGCGTACACCTCGGCCAGGTCGGCGTCGCTGCGCCAGTTCCGCGCGTCGATCAGCGGCAGCAGCCCCGCACCGTAGGCCCCCGGCTTCGAGCCGAAGATCCGGGCCGTGGCACGCCGCCGGTCGCCGTGCTCGGCGGTGTCCTCGTCGGCATGCGCCCGTACGTAGTTGGACCCGGCCGGCTCGTCCAGTTCGGCCACCGCCCGTACCGCGTCGTCGATCAGCCCCACCACATGCGGGAAGGCGTCCCGGAAGAAGCCGGAGATACGCACCGTCACATCGATGCGCGGGCGGCCCAGCTCCGCGGCCGGCACGATCTCGAAGCCGGTGACCCGCCTCGACGCGTCGTCCCAGACCGGCCGGCAGCCCAGCAGCGCCAGGATCTCGGCGATGTCGTCGCCCTGGGTGCGCATCGCGGATGTGCCCCACACCGTCAGGCCCACCGACCTGGGGTACTCACCCGTGTCCGTGAGATACCGCGCGACGAGCGAGTCGGCCAGCGCCTGGCCGACCTCCCACGACAGGCGGGACGGAATCGCCTTGGGGTCTACCGAGTAGAAGTTACGGCCGGTCGGCAGGACATTCACCAGTCCGCGCGTCGGCGACCCGGAAGGACCGGCCGGCACGTAACCGCCGTCCAGCGCCAGCAGAATATGGTCGATCTCGTCCGTCGTCCTGGCCAGCCGCGGCACGACCTCCGCGCAGGCGAAGCCCAGCACGGCCACCGCGTCCGGGCACGGGGACACGGAGGGAGCCACCCCGGAAGGCCCGGCACTGCCCAGCACCTCGGCCACGAGACCGGCCACGGCGGACACCTCCCAGCCGCGCTCCTCCATCCCCTCCGCGAGCCGCCGGCACAGCTGTTCCAGCAGATCGATCGCGTCGGCACCGGTCCGCGCGGGTCCGTCGACCAGCTCCGTGAGCTCCACCGGCACCTTCACCGGCGCACCCGGCTCGCCGAGCAGCTCCTTCTCCACCAGTCCGAAGTGTTCGGCGAGACAGGCCCTGAGCCCCGGCAGAGCGTTCGCCGTGCCGCCCCACACCTGCGAGGCGCGCAGCACGGCCAGTACGAGATTGACCCTGGCCTCGGCCTCCGGGCCGCCGCCCAGGATGTGCAGACCGTCCCTGATCTGAACGTCCTTGATCTCGCAGAGATAGCCGTCGATGTGCATGACGAAGGAGTCGAACTCGCCGTCGTCCGGCTGCTCGTCCACATGCAGATCGTGATGCAGTTCGGCGGCCTTCACCAGCGTCCAGATCTGCGCCCGTACAGCCGGGGCCTTCGTCGGGTCGAGATCGCTGACGAGTGCGTACTCGTCGAGCAGCTGCTCCAGCTTGGCCAGGTCGCCATAGGTGTCGGCACGCGCCATCGGCGGCACCAGATGGTCCACGACGGTGGCGTGACCGCGGCGCTTGGCCTGGGTGCCCTCGCCCGGGTCGTTGACGATGAAGGGGTACACCAGCGGCAGTTCGCCGAGCACCGCGTCAGGACCGCAGCCCGCCGACAGCCCGAGCCCCTTGCCCGGCAGCCACTCCATGGTGCCGTGCTTGCCCATGTGCACGATCGCGTCCGCGCCGAAGCTGTTGTCCAGCCAGCGGTACGCCGCCATGTAGTGGTGCGACGGCGGCATATCGGGGTCGTGGTAGATCGCGATCGGGTTCTCGCCGAAGCCGCGCGGCGGCTGGATCATCACGACGACGTTCCCGAACTGCAAGGACGCCAGCACGATCTCGTCGCCGTCGATGTACAGGCTGCCCGGCGGCTCGCCCCAGTGCGCCAGCATTCCGTCGCGCAGCTCCGGCTCCAGCTTGTCGAACCAGGCGCGGTAGTCGGCGAGCGGCACGCGCGCGGGCGCGGCGGCCAGCTGCTCCTCGGTGAGCCACTCCACATCATGACCACCGGCGTTGATCAGCCGGTGGATCAGCTCGTCGCCGTTGTCCGGATGGCCCTCCACGGCGTAACCGGCGTCGCGCAGCGCGTCCAGCACCCGCACGGCAGACGCCGGGGTGTCGAGACCGACGGCGTTGCCGACCCGCGAATGCTTGGTCGGGTAGGCGGTGAAGACGAGCGCGAGCTTCTTCTCGGCGTTCGGCTTGTGCTTCAAGAGGGCGTGGCGTACGGCGATTCCGGCGACGCGCCCGGCCCGCTCCGGGTCGGCGACATACACCGGTACATCGTCCGGGCCCTGCTCCTTGAAGGAGAACGGGACAGTGATGATCCGGCCGTCGAATTCGGGGATCGCCACCTGCATCGCCGCGTCCATGGGGGACAGGGCCGCGTCCGAGGCCTCCCAGACGGCCTTCGACGAGGTCAGGCACAGTCCCTGCAGCACCGGCACATTGAGCTCGGCGAGCGCGCCGATGTCCCAGGCCTCGTCGTCCCCGCCGGCACTGGCGTCGCTCGCCCGCGTACCGCCCGCCGCCAGCACCGTGGCGACCAGCGCGTCGGTCCTGGCCAGCAGCTCGTACAGCTCCGGGTCGGCACCGCGCAGCGAACCGCAGTACACGGGCAGGGCGTTGGACCCGCGCGCCTCGATCGCATCGCACAGCGTGTCGACGAAGCCGGTGTTCCCGGAGAGCTGGTGCGCGCGGTAGAAGAGCACGCCGACGCTCGGCCGCCCCTCCACATACGCACGCGCGCCGTGCACGCCCCACTCCGGCATCTTCCGCGGCTCGGCACTGTGCCTGTTCTGCGCGGCTTCGGCACGACCGTGTCCGGCCAGCAGCACGTCCTCGGTGAGGAAGCGGGCCAGCTCGACGAGGTTCCCGGGACCGCCCTCGACGAGATACCGCAGAGCCTCCGCGACCGCACCCGCATGCACGGACGACTCGGCCATCAACTCCGCGTCGGGCACCGCCTCGCCGCCCAGCAGCACGGTCGGGATACCGGACGCCTTGAGGGCCGCGAGCCCGTCCTCCCAGGCCCGCTTACCGCCGAGCAGCCGCACGACCGCGACGGACGCGCCCGCGATGAGCGCGGGCAGCTCCTCCGCCACATCGATACGGGTGGGATTGCCGATCCGGTACGGCGCGCCGGAGGCCCGGGCCGCCAGCAGATCCGTATCGGCGGTGGACAGCAGCAGCACGGTGCTCTCGGTGCTCATGGCGCTCCAGGTGCGATGAAGGGAAGTCCTGAGGGTGCGCCCGACTCGATCAGCCGCAGCAGCGCATCCGTATCCGCGTGTTCTTCGATGAGGTCGCCGAGGCGGTCCAGCTGCTCCTCGCGCAGCGCCCCGAAGGTGGTGTCGGGCGCGGGCACGAACCGCCGGCCCGCGGCCCGGGCGACGTCGCGCAGGTACGCCCGGCGGAAGCCGTCGCTCTCCAGCGATCCGTGCCAGTGCGTACCCCGGACGGCACCGACCCGGCAGCCGTCCAGGCTCCGTCCGTCACCATCGGAGATGAAGGTGTCGCCGCCGAGCACATCGGCGACGCCGTGATGGATCTCGTAGCCCTCCACGCGCTCACCCAGCGCCTCGCCGACCGGCCGGGCGAGGGTCTTCTCGCGCGCGAACCGCACCCGTACGGGCAGCAGTCCGAGCCCCTGGACACGGCCCGCCCGGGACTCGACCTCGTCCTCGATGTGCTCGCCGAGCAGTTGGAAACCGCCGCAGATACCGAGCACAGGCCGCCCCTCGGCAGCCCTGCGCGCCAGCGCGTCGGCCAGCCCGCGCTCCTTCAGCCACGCCAGGGCCTTGACCGTGCCACGGGTTCCCGGCAGGACCACCAGGTCGGCGTCGACGAGCTCCTCGGGCCGGTCCACGAACCGCACCACGACACCCGGCTCGGCGGCCAGCGCGTCCACGTCCGTGAAGTTGGACATCAGGGGCACGGCACAGACCGCGACCCGCAGCACGTCCTCGCCCACGGGTGGCGCGACCACCGACTCCCGTACCGCGCCGCGCAGCGAGACCCGCAGCCCGTCCTCCTCGTCGATGCCGAGCCCGTGCGCGAACGGCAGAATCCCGTACGTGTGCCGACCGGTCAGCCCGCGCAGCATCTCGATACCGGGCTCGAGCAGCGACACATCGCCGCGGAACTTGTTGACGATGTACCCGGCGACGAGCGCCTGATCCTCGGCGCTGAGCAGCGCGGTGGTCCCGAAGAACGAGGCGAATACCCCACCGCGGTCGATGTCTCCGACCACCAGCACCGGGAGCCGTGCCGCTCGCGCGATGCCCATGTTCACGATGTCCGTACGCCGCAGATTGATCTCGGCCGGGCTGCCCGCCCCCTCGCAGATCACGGCTTCATACGTGCCCCGCAGCTCCTCCAGGCACTCCACGACGGTCCCGAGCAGCGCCTCCTGCCGGCCTCCGCGCAGTGTCCTTGCCGGCGACCCCGCGGCTGACTGCGGCTCCGCCGCGGGCCCGGACCCCCCGAAGAACCCCCGCGCACTGAGTTCGCCCACCGGCTTGCCCATCAGCACGACCTGACTGGACCGGTCGCTGCCGGGCTTGAGCAGCACCGGGTTCATCAGCGCGCTCGGCTCCACGCGTGCGGCCTGCGCCTGCATGGCCTGCGCCCGGCCGATCTCCGCGCCCTCGCGCGTCACGAACGAATTGAGCGACATGTTCTGCCCCTTGAAGGGCGCGACCTTCACTCCCCGCCGTACCAGCCACCGGCAGATCCCGGCCGTGACGACGCTCTTGCCCGCGTCGGACGTCGTCCCCGCGATCAGCAGCCCGCCGCCTCTGTGCCCGCTCATCCCCGCCCCTCTCCCGCGCGCCGCGCGCGCAGTGCGTGACCCGCGAGGCGGCCCGCCGCGCAGGTCGCCAGTGTCAGCCAGCCGACGCGGCGCGAGAGCCGTACGGCGCGTTCGATGTCGCCGAACTCCACCGGGCGCCCGCCGGAGTTGAGTACGGGACGGTGCTCGACCCGGCCGCCGTACGAGAGGGTTCCGCCCAGCCGTACGCCGAGCGCACCCGCGAACGCGGCCTCCACCGGGCCCGCGTTCGGGCTCGGGTGCTTCTTCGCATCGGCCCGCCAGGCCCGTACGGCCCCGCGAGCGTTCCCGCCCGCGAGTACCGCGAGTGCGGCTGTGAGCCGGGCCCCGGGCCAGCCGGCCACATCGTCGAGCCGCGCCGAGGCCCAGCCGAACCGCCGGTACCTGGACGACTTGTGCCCGACCATCGCGTCCAGCGTGTTGACGGCACGGAACCCCACCAGACCGGGCACGCCGGCGAGAGCGCCCCAGACCAGTGCGCCCACCACGGCGTCGGAGGTGTTCTCGGCGACGGACTCGACGACGGCGCGCGCGATCTGCCGCTCGTCCAGCGCCTGCGGGTCGCGCCCGCACAGATGCGGCAGGCGCTCCCGCGCCACATCCACGTCTCCGGCGGCGAGCGCGCCGCCGATGGCCCGTGCCTCCCGGCCCAGCGAGGTCCCTCCGACGACGGCCCACGTGGCCGCGGCGATCAGCGCGACGGATGCGCGGCCGCGGCCCCGTGCACCGCGCGCGAGAAGCGCTGCGGCACCCGCGGCGCCACCGGCGCACACGACGGTGTGCAGCGCGCCCCAGCCGCGGTGGTCACGCCACAGGACATGCTCGACAGCGCCCGCGGCCCGCCCGAACGCGGCGACCGGATGGCCTCGGCGGGGGTCGCCGAGCAGCAGGTCGCCGGCCAGGCCGGCGGTGGCGCCGTACACGAATTCACGGTCGGCACGCATGGGTTCAGGCCGACGCTTCGCCTCGATGGACCCTTGTACTCACAGCAGGAACTGAACCGCAGCCGGGCATGGCGATATGTCCTCACTCAGGGTGTCCGCGCCCTGGTTCGACGTGATCGGCGGTGAGAGTTCCTGGCTTCCGGGGATTGCTCCCCGGTGACAGTGGCGGGACCGCGCCGGATTCGCACCGGCTTCCTCTTCTGCCGCCGTAGATGGCCCCGGCAGTCCACCACGCTGCGAGAACGACCGTCAACTTGCCTTTGACCTGCGGTGCAAGAGTGTGTTGGGGCACACATGGGGGCCGGATCCTCCTACGTGTCGAAAACGGGCCGTACCGCCGTTTCGCCCGCGACGGAAAAGCCGGGCCGGGTCACCCGAAGGGGTGCCCGGCCCGGCCTGTGAAGCGGTTGTCGAAAGCCCGGTGGAACTGTGCCGTCAGGTGACGATCAGATAGATCCCGTACGCCACGGCCGCCGCGCACAGCGCGAAACAGGCGTACGCGCCGGTGCGTGCCAGGGCGGCGGAACCGCCCTGCGCGGTCGCCGACTCCTGCTTGGTCAGGCCCACGACGCCGAGGGTGAACACGCCCACCAGGGCGACGGTGGCGACGAGGCTCACGCCGAAGACGGAACCGAGAGCTGCCCAGTCGATACTCATGCTGATCTGTCCTTACACCGTGGCCGGCTGGGTCGGCTCGGAGTCGGCGGAGGCCGGAGCCGGGATGGTGGTCTTGAAGTCCTGCGCGGGCGTGCCGGCCGGCGGCGGGGTGACGGCCGCGATGGCGGTGGTCACGACACCCGCGGGCTCGGCGTCCGGCGCGGTGACGTTGGTGTGGTCGACCACCTGCCGACGGGAGATGAACCAGATCGCGGCGCAGGCGCCGATCAGGAAGGCCGCGACGACCGCGACACCCCAGTCGCCCTGCTTGGTCACGAACTCCGAGCCCGCGGCGACCAGGCCCGCGGCCGGCAGCGTCAGGCCCCAGGCGACGAACATCCGGGTGGCGGTGGACCAGCGGACCACGCCGCCCTTGCGGCCCAGGCCCGCACCCATCACGGCGCCGGAGCAGGAGTGCGTGGTCGACAGCGAGAAGCCGAGGTTGGAGGAGGCGAGGATGACGCTGGCCGCGCTGGTCTGGGCGGCGAAGCCCTGCTGCGGCTGGAGGTCGGTGAGGCCCGTGCCCATGGTGCGGATGATGCGCCAGCCGCCGAGGTAGGTGCCCGTCGCGATCGCGAGACCGGCGGAAAGGATGACCCACATCGGGGGGTTGGAGCCGGGGGAGAGGACACCGCCGGCGACGAGCGCCAGCGTGATGACACCCATGGTCTTCTGGGCGTCGTTGGTGCCGTGGGCCAGCGAGACCAGGCCCGCGGACGCGATCTGGCCGGAGCGGTACCCCTTCGAGGTGGCCTTCGCGTCGGCGTTCTTGCCGATCTTGTACGTCAGCCGGGAGGCGAGGAACGCCGCGAGGCCGGCGACCAGCGGTGCGGCGATCGCCGGAATCAGCACCTTGGTGACGACCGTGCCGCCGTTGACGCCGCTGACGCCGACCGAGGCGATGGTGGCGCCGACCAGACCGCCCATGAGGGCGTGCGAGGAACTGGACGGCAGGCCGATCAGCCAGGTCATCAAGTTCCAGAGGATGGCGCCGACGAGCGCCGCGAAGATGACTTCGGGTGTGATGCCTGACTCGGTGACGATGCCGCTGGAGATCGTCTTGGCGACCTCCACGGACAGGAACGCGCCGACGAGGTTGAGCGCGGCGGACATGGCCACCGCCGTCTTGGGTTTCAGAGCGCCGGTCGAGATGGTCGTCGCCATCGCGTTGGCGGTGTCGTGGAAACCGTTCGTGAAATCGAACACGAGAGCTGTCACGATCACAATCGCGAGCAGCAAGGTGATGTGTTCCATTTACCCAGGCAATCGTTTGACGTCAGTGGCTCGGCGAACGTAGTTAATCTGGATGAACGGAAGATGAACTGGGACGGGCTTTGCGGTGTCCGCAAGTGAGGAACCGTCACTCCGCTTGTCGATCGCCGCGACAACGGTACGGGCGGTGCCACGAAAGGCGCCTTTTATGGCGAATTGCGTGATATCCGTCACTGCGGCCTCTGTGGCGGCGCGGCCCCGCCTGACAGGATCACCGCATGACCGATCAGGTGCGGCAGGACGCGATCGAGCGGGCGTGGGAAGACCTCGTGGCCACGGCCCGCAGAACGGCGGCGGAAGGCCTTGTCGTAGGCACCTCGGGCAATGTCTCGGTACGGGTCGGCGGGCTCGTCCTGGTCACCCCGAGCGGAGTGCCCTACGACCGGCTCACTCCCGAGGACGCCGTCGCCGTCGATCTCGACGGGAACCAGGTCCTCGGTGATCTCGCCCCCACCAGCGAGCTGCCGCTGCACCTCGAGGTCTACCGGAACACCGGTGCCGTCGCCGTCGTGCACACCCACGCCGTACACGCCACCGCCGTCTCCACCCTCGTCCCCGAGCTGCCGCTCATCCACTACATGGCGGCCGCCCTCGGCGGCCCGGTCCGGGTCGCCGCCTACGCCCTGTACGGAACGGAGGAGCTGGCCGAGAACATGCTGAGCGCCCTGCGGGACCGCACCGGCTGTCTCCTCCAGAACCACGGCACGGTCACCTACGGCGACTCCCTCGACCAGGCCTACGACCGCACCGCTCAACTGGAGTGGATGTGCCGGCTCTGGCTCACCGCCGCAGCGGTGCCCGGCTACTCGCCCACCCTGCTCTCCGGGGCCCAGCTGCGTGAGGTGGCGGACAAACTCCAGAGCTACGGCCAGCCCCGCTGACGCCCGGGACGCGCCCCGCCGCCCGGGGCCGCCCGGGTCGCCTCCACCCCGGAGACCTCCGCCGCCACTGGCGGCCCCCGTCCACTGGCCGCGCGGCGCGCGGGTGCCGACACTGGAACGGTGCGCCCGGCAACAGCGACGGCAGTGGCCGTCACCACTCTGATCGGTGTCGGCGCGGCCGCGATAGCGGCCGGCCGCTACGCAAGCGACCTCGCGCTCAAGACGCCGCCCGGCCGGCCCCTGCCCGGTGACCCCCGGCTCACCGTGCACGCCACGACCCCGGATCGGGTGACCCTGACCCGCAGCCTCGCCTCGCTGCGCCCCGGTACGTACGGTCTCGAGGGCCCGGCCGTCCACGCGGTCGTCGGCGCCGTCCTCGGCGATGTGCCGCACGCCGCCGACACCGTCGTACGCCGCCTGGAACGCGTCAGCCACGGCAGTCTGGAACCGGGCACCCGGGTGCGGCTCACCCCGCAGGTGTACAGCGGCGACCCGGACAGCGCACTCGGCCTCAAGTACAGCGATGTCGACATCCCGGGCGAACTGGGCGGGCTGCCCGCCTGGTTCGTGCCCGGCGCCCGCGACACCTGGGTGATCACTGCGCACGGCCTGGGCGCCACCCGGGAACACCCCATGAACATCATGGAGTTCCTGCATGTCCACCGGTTCCCGGTGCTCGACATCGGCTACCGCGGAGACGTCGGCGCCCCGAGGTCCCCGGACGGGCTCGGTCACCTCGGCGACTCGGAGTGGCGCGACCTGGACGCCGCCATCCGCTACGCCGTGCGCTACGGCGCCCAGCACGTCGTCCTCTACGGCTGGTCCACCGGCGCCTCGATGGCCCTGCACGCCGCGGCCAACTCCGCGCTGCGCGACCGGATCAGCGGACTCGTACTGGACTCACCGGTCCTCGATTGGGAAGCCACGCTGCGCAATCTGGCCGCCGCCCGTGGCACCCCAGGGCCGCTGCTGACGCTCGCCGTCAGGGCGGCGCAGGGCAGAACAGGACTGCACGGCGACCGGCTGCTCGAAGCCGCGGACCCCGACACGATGCGCGTACCGACGCTGATTTACCACGGCCCGGACGACGACCTCGCGCCGTGGTACCCGTCCCGCGAACTCGCTGCCCGCCGCCCGCAACTGATCAGCCTGCAGACGGTCCCGCACGCCCCGCACGCCGCGATGTGGAACGCGGACCCGGTTCGCTACGAAGAGGCCCTTCGCCGGTTCCTCACCCCCTTGATGTAGCACCTCGTGAGTCGACGGGTCATCCATGCCGGACGGCCGCCCCGTCCGGCCGACCAGGTTCCGTTTGGGCTTTCGGGCTGTCAGCGGGAAGACTGCCCCCCGTGACGTCCCGAAAGCCTGATGAGCAATTGGCGCGCAACTCCAGACTCCGTCTTGTCCGCTCGCGATCGCTGGCCACCGCACGGCGGGCCGTGACTGCCCGGCGCACCCGGACCGCCCCGCGGCCTCCCGAGGGCACACCGGCCCCCGCCGAGCTCGCCCGCCAGGCGCGGGCGGTCCTCGCCGATGCCGTACGGATCGCCCGCTGGGCCGCCGTCGAACGGGACCCCAGCACCGCGCCGCTCGCCGACCGCGCCCAGGACCGGGCGGCGGCCGACCTGGAGTTGACCCCGCTCCAGGTACGCGCGGGCTGGGACCGCGCCCGCCTCGCCGGCCTGGTCGAGCTGCACGGCGACACCGCGCGCCCCGGCTGGCGGCTGCGCGCCTGGGACCGTGACGACATGGCCGTACTGCGTGGCTGGGTCGCCCTCTTCGACGCCTGGTCGCTGGTCCACCCCGCGCCCGACGATGTCGCCCCCACGGCGGTCGCCGAGGTCGTCGAGGCCGTCCCCCAGGTGCTCTCCCTGCTCCAGCTGTCGGCCGGACCCGTGCTGGTACCGGTCCTGCTCGACCTGCTGCAGCAGCGCGTCGTGGAACTGCGCGAGGAGCGCTGCGAGGTCGCCCATGGTCCTCAGTCCGTATCACGGGATGTCGTCGCCGGGCCGGAGACCGGGACCGACTCCGGGACCGAGCCCGACGCCGGGTCCAGGTCCGGATCCGACCTCAGGGCCGGATCCGACCTCGAGCCCCGGCGGGACGTTCCCGTCTCCCTCCTTCTCGACTGGGCCCTGGCGGGACTGTCCGCCGTCGGCGCCCTGACCCTGGACAAGGGCCGGTCCGCCACCCTCACCCCGCTCGGCAACTGGGCGGTCTGGGTCAAACTCGAGCAGATCTGCGTCGCCGCACAGAGCCCCGCCGGCAATATCGAGCAGCCCGCCGAGGACATGCTGCGCGGCTGCGCCCGCCTCACCCCCGGCCCGGCCCGCGCCGAGTACCGCGCCTGGCTCGCCGCCCGCACCGTCTCCAGTGCGGTCGCCGAGCTCCTGGGCGTCGCGCGTGGCGAGGACGCCCTGCTGCGCGGACTCGCCTTCGAGGCACTGCGCGTCGTCGGCGCCCCCGCCGAGGCCGACGTCCGCGCGGCCGCCGACGAGCCTTCGCTGCGCCCTTACGTCCTGCTCTGGCTCGCCGAGTATGAGGGAGCGGACCCCGAGGACGCCGCCGAGGTCCTCACCCGTGAGGAAGCGACCTGGCTCTGGGTGGACACCGCGGCGGCCGTCGCCGACCACGGCGAGCCCCAGCTGCTGCTGCGGCATCTCGACTCCGCGGTGCAGGGCACCGTCCCCGCACTGCTCGACGAGGTCCGGGCCGGCGGCCACCCCCGCACCGTCCAGGTCCTGGTCGCGCTGGCCGCCGCACATCCGGACCCGGCCCTGGCCAAGGCCGTGCGGCGGGCGGCGTTCCAGGTGCACACCGGAGGCGTCTAGCGCGAACGCGGCGAGCGGCGGGGGAGGCTAGGACTCCTCCGCCCCCGGTGCGTAGGTGCCGAAGCTCCACACATTGCCCTCGATGTCGCGCGCCATGTAGTCACGCGCGCCGTAGGCCTGGTCGGTCGGCGGCATCACGATGTCCGCGCCGTGCTCGACCGCATGACCGTGATGTGCGTCGACATCGTCGACATGGACGAACACACCCGTCGGCCCGCCGCCCTCCATCAGCTTGTCGAACTCGCTGCCGGTGCCTCTGCTGCCCAGCATGACCATGCCGTTGCCGAAGGTCAGCTCGGCGTGCATCACCGCACCCGCCTCGTTCTCGTACACCGCGTGCTCGGCGAAGCCGAAGGCCTCGGTGAGCTGCTTGATCGCGGCCTTCGCGTCCGTGTACACCAGCGTCGGACAGATGCTCGGTGAATCCGACATCTCGGTCACTCCTTCATGCTCGACGGTAGGGATGTGATCCGCGTCTCAGTCTTGCACCGGCCACTGACAACGCCCGGCAGTCGGGCGCTCAGGCGAAGGTGTTGCACCGGGCCATGTCGCCCGTGCGGAAGCCGTTGGAGAACCACTGCCGGCGCTGCGCCGCCGAGCCGTGCGTCCAGGACTCCGGAGCGACCCGCCCCTGGAGCTTCTCCTGGATCCGGTCGTCGCCGACCGCCGCCGCCGCGTCGAGACCGTCCTCGATGTCCGCCGCCGTCAGCGTGGTCAGCAGCGGCCGCCCGGTGACCTCGTCGGGCGTGGTCGTCGCATGGTGCGCCCACACCCCGGCGTAGCAGTCCGCCTGCAGCTCCGCCCTCACGGCATTGCTGTTGGCGCCCGGTCGCCCGTCCTGCGCCCGCCGCAGCGTGCCCATCAGGTTCTGCACATGGTGGCCGTACTCATGGGCCACCACATATGCCTGGGCGAACGGACCGCCGCCCGCCCCGAACGTGGTCCGCAGGTCGTCGAAGAAGCCGAGGTCCAGATAGACCTTCCGGTCGCCGGGGCAGTAGAAGGGGCCGACCGCCGAGGTCGCGGTCCCGCACGCCGTGTCCACCCGGCCCGTGAACATGACCGTCTGCGCGTCCGGGTATCGCCACTGGCGCCGCCGGAATTCGGCCCGCCAGTAGTCCTGCACGCTGTTCACCACCGCGACGATCCGGCAGTCATCCCGCTTGTTGGCGTCCGAGCCGCGCTTGCACGCCTGATCGACCTGCGCCTGCGACGAGGCCGTCGCCGCCGGGTCGGAGTCGCCCGACGACAGCCCGAGCTCGTCGGGCCCCACCCCGAAGAACAGCCCCAGGATCAGTGCGATGAGGCCGGCGACGCCGCCGCCGATGGTGGCCTTCCCGCCGGGAACGCGGCTGCCCCGCACATCCCGGACCTCCGAAGTGTCCAGATCGGCGTCGTCGTCGAACTGCATGGGCCACCACCCTCCGCTCCACGACGGCGGCAGCCCGCCGCCCTGCGCCGAGTATCGATCACGCCGGTGCCGCCCGCCCCTTTTGCCGTACGGTTACAGGACCCGTGGCCCACGGCCCCTGCGCCCGCCCGCCGACACGGCGCCATCCCCGCCTTCGGCGGCCGCTCCGAGGGCGCAAACCACTTGCACGGCCCCGTTAGACTGGTTCGTATGGCAATTCTCCTTGCGCACTAGACGGCGTCGAAGCTCCCACGTCCGTCCCTTCCGCCGTCCATACCGCCCTGGAGACTTTCCGTGATCAACGCTTCCGGCATCGAGCTGCGCGCCGGCGCACGCATTCTTATCGAGTCCGCTTCCTTCCGTATCGCCAAGGGCGACCGCATCGGCCTGGTGGGCCGCAACGGAGCGGGCAAGACCACGCTCACCAAGTGCCTCGCGGGTGAGGGCATCCCCGCCGCCGGCACCATCACCCGCTCCGGCGAGGTCGGCTACCTCCCGCAGGACCCGCGTACGGGCGACCTCGACACCCTCGCCCGCGACCGCATCCTCTCCGCCCGCGAGCTCGACTCCGTGCTGAAGAAGATGCGCGAGAACGAGGAGCGGATGGCGAACGGCAAGGGCGCCACCCGCGAGAAGGCGATGAAGAAGTACGAGCGGCTGGAGACGGAGTTCCTGACCAAGGGCGGTTACGCCGCCGAGGCCGAGGCCGCCACCATCGCCGCCGCGCTCGGACTGCCCGACCGGGTGCTCGGCCAGCCGCTGCATACACTCTCCGGCGGTCAGCGCCGCCGCGTCGAGCTCGCGCGGATCCTCTTCTCCGACGCCGACACCCTGCTCCTCGACGAGCCCACCAACCACCTCGACGCCGACTCGGTCGTCTGGCTCCGGGATTACCTGAAGAGCTACCGCGGCGGCTTCATCGTGATCTCCCACGATGTCGACCTCGTCGAGACGGTCGTCAACAAGGTCTTCTACCTGGACGCCAACCGCTCCCAGATCGATGTCTACAACATGGGCTGGAAGCTCTACCAGCAGCAGCGCGAGGCCGACGAGAAGCGCCGCAAGCGCGAGCGTCAGAACGCCGAGAAGAAGGCCGCGGCCCTCAACTCCCAGGCCGACAAGATGCGCGCCAAGGCCACCAAGACCGTCGCCGCGCAGAACATGGCCAAGCGCGCCGAGCGGCTGCTGTCGGGCCTGGACGCGGTACGGGTCTCCGACAAGGTCGCCAAGCTGCGCTTCCCCGATCCCGCGCCCTGCGGCAAGACCCCGCTGACCGCGGAGAGCCTGTCCAAGTCATACGGCTCACTCGAGATCTTCACCGATGTGGACCTCGCCATCGACAAGGGCTCACGCGTCGTCATCCTCGGGCTCAACGGCGCGGGCAAGACGACACTGCTGCGGCTGCTCGCGGGCGTGGAAACGCCGGACACCGGAGAGGTCACCCCCGGGCACGGTCTCAAGCTCGGCTACTACGCGCAGGAGCACGAGACTCTCGACCCGGACCGTACGGTCCTGGAGAACATGCGCTCCTCCGCGCCCGACCTCGACCTTGTCGCGGTGCGCAAGACGCTCGGCTCCTTCCTCTTCTCCGGCGACGACGTCGACAAGCCGGCCAGGGTGCTCTCCGGCGGCGAGAAGACCCGTCTCGCGCTGGCCACCCTGGTCGTCTCGTCCGCCAATGTCCTGCTTCTCGACGAGCCCACGAACAACCTCGACCCGGCCAGCCGAGAGGAGATCCTCGGCGCGCTGCGCACCTACAAGGGCGCCGTCATCCTCGTCACCCACGACGAGGGCGCGGTCGAGGCGCTGGAGCCGGAGCGGATCATCCTGCTGCCGGACGGGGTCGAGGATCTGTGGGGCGCGGACTACGCGGATCTGGTGGCGCTCGCCTGATCCGGGCCGGGGCCCGGGCGCAGGACCGGGCTGCTCTGCTCCTGATCCGCCGCTGATCCACTCCGTATGGATCATTCGGCTCACGGGTGATCCATCATCTGTGTGAGAACGTCTCGTACCCCGGCGTGGCACCGTGCGGATTCCCTCCGTCCGGGCGTCTGTCGTGGCTGTGCCCTTTGCGCCGCGCTGACCTGGTACTTCTGCCGGGACCCCGTTCGGACGTGCGAACACGGACTCACGGAATCTCGGATTCCGGTAGTGGTGTCCGCCCGGTGTACGGCAAAGCTTGTCGCACGGACCTTGCCGAATGGGTGGCCAGGAGGCTCCCGAGGGGTGATCATGAGAGTCCAGAGCGCACTTCGCATGAGGAGGCACGGGTGGCCGAGACTCTGAAGAAGGGCAGCCGGGTTACCGGCGCCGCGCGTGACAAGCTCGCGGCAGACCTGAAGAAGAAGTACGACTCCGGTGCGAGCATCCGGGCGTTGGCCGAAGAGACAGGCCGCTCCTACGGATTCGTCCACCGGATGCTCAGCGAGTCCGGAGTCACGCTGCGGGGACGCGGCGGAGCGACGCGAGGCAAGAAGGCCGCCTCGGCCTGACGACCGAGGCTTCCTTCGGACCACCGGTTTCCACGGTGGCCACCCGGTCGGTCGCGCGGTCGACCGGGTGGTTACTGTGCAGTCACTTATCTTCGTTTGCAGTGACTGTTCCCGAACCGGAGGCGCCCCATGGCTTCGCTCGACTCTGTGCTCGACAAGGACGGCGTACGGCTCACCGTCGAGGACGCGGTTGCCACGGTAACCCTGACCAACCCGGACAAGCGCAACGCCCAATCTCCCGCTCTGTGGCGGGCGTTGGCGCAAGCGGGACGGTCGTTGCCGGGCAATGTGCGGGTCGTGGTGCTGCGCGGCGAAGGCAAGTCCTTCTCCGCCGGTCTCGACCGGCAGGCGTTCACGCCCGAGGGCTTCGACGGCGAGCCGTCCTTCCTCGACCTCGCACGCGGCTCCGACAAGGAGCTCGACGCGGTCATCGCCGAGTACCAGGAGGCGTTCACCTGGTGGCGCCGTAGCGACGTCGTCACCATCGCGGCCGTCCAGGGCCATGCGATCGGAGCCGGCTTCCAGCTCGCCCTCGCCTGCGACCTCCGGGTCGTCGCGCAGGACGTGCAGTTCGCCATGCGCGAGACCAGCCTCGGGCTCGTCCCGGACCTCACGGGCACGCACCCGCTGGTGTCGCTCGTCGGCTACGCCCGCGCGCTGGAGATCTGCGCGACCGGCCGTTTCGTCCACGCGGACGAGGCGGAGCGTACCGGCCTCGCCAATCTCGTCGTGCCCGCCGATGAACTGGACGGTGCGGTACGGGACCTGGCGTCCGCCCTGCTGGCGGCGCCGCGGGACGCGGTGATCGAGACGAAGGCGTTGCTGCAGGCCGCGGGCACCCGTTCCTACGAGGACCAGCGCACCGCGGAGCGCGCGGCACAGGCGCGCCGCCTGCGTGACCTGGCGGGCCTTGCGGACTGATCCGCTCGGCCACCCCGGCTCACGCCTGCACCCATTCACGCGGTACTCCCTTCACGCCGGTACCGGTTGTCCTCACCCGGTACCGGCGTGAGTTCACCCGGTACCGGGTGGCGCCGGTACCCCTTCACGCCGGTACCGAGGTGACCAGCACCGCCACCGGGCGGCCGTCCGCGAGCGCCGCCGTCACCGCCTCGCGGACCGCACGGACCACATCGGGCGGGTGATACCCGCTCGCCGTCGCCACCTCGACGCGGACATGGTCGGGTGCCAGGTGCACCGCCGTGCCCAGCACTGCCGTCAGATACGCGACACCCGGGGCTGCGGATGCCGCCGTGCCCGCCGGGTCGCTCGCGGTGACGGGCCGTACCCCGGGTGGCGGAGCGGGGACCGGGGCTTGTGCAGCGCTGTCCAGCAGCTCCGTCACCCGCAGATCCACCTCCGAGACACCGAGCCCGAGATCCACCGAGGCCGTGAACAGCGCGGCGCGCAGAGCCGCCGCGGCAGCCGGCAGCGGCTGCGGTGCCGAGGCCGCGAAATCCGCCTCGATCCGCAGCGGCCCCGGCGGCAGTGCGCTCGGCGGAGCCGGTACGACAGGCCGCGCCGTCGAGTCCGGATCGGCGAGCCCCAGCCTCAGCCGCCCGAGCGCCACCCCGGGTACCGCGGCCGCCGCGCGCCGCAGCACCGTGTCGGCCGCCTGCTCGGTCAGCCAGGCCCCGTCCGCCGCCCCGCCCAGCGGGAGCAGCCGGCCGAGGCCGAGCCGTCTCCGTACCGCATCAGCAGTGGTCATTGCTCCAGCCTGCAGCATCCCCGGCGCGATATCGGGCAAGCGCACTTAATGTGGGCAGCGGAGTCCACCACCGCCCGGAAAGGACGAACGGCGATGAACGACACCGCTCAGTGGAACCGGTCCGAGTCCCCCGGTAGCGAACCGTCGGGCTCGGGCGAAGGTCTGAGGAAGTCGTCGGGGAGCAAACGCGGCGGCGGCGATCCCGCCTCCCGCGGCCGTACCACCATCGCCGACGGCGTGGTGGAGAAGATCGCCGGGCTCGCGGCCCGCGAAGTGCTCGGTGTCCATGCGATGGGCAGCGGTTTCTCACGCACCCTCGGCGCGGTCCGTGACCGTGTGCCCGGCGGCAGGTCCAATGTCACCCGGGGCGTGAAGGCCGAGGTCGGCGAGGTGCAGACGGCCCTCGACATCGAGATCGTCGTCGACTACGGCGTCTCCATCGCCGACGTCGCCCGCGCGGTCCGCGAGAACGTCGTCTCGGCGGTCGAGCGGATGACG
The DNA here is from genome assembly GCF_053591755.1 of Streptomyces sp. NPDC002926. Lineage (NCBI taxonomy): Bacteria > Bacillati > Actinomycetota > Actinomycetes > Kitasatosporales > Streptomycetaceae > Streptomyces > Streptomyces sp. NPDC002926. The sequence continues at coordinate 13,642 of NZ_JBSFUK010000011.1, read as the reverse complement.
GGTCTCGAGGTCGTCGAGGTCAATATCGCGGTCAGCGATGTGAAACTGCCCGATGAAGAAGAGGAAGAGCCGGAGCCGCGTCTCCAGTAGAGGAGCTCACGATGAGCATGGCGGTGGTCGGCCTGATGGCCGGCATGGCGCTCGGCTTCGCCGGATACTTCGGCGGCTTCGGCGCCTTCCTGCTGGTGGCCGCGTTGGGGGTGGTCGGCTTTGTCGCGGGCCGCCTCCTCGAGGGCGACCTGGAACCAGGCGACTTCTTCCGGAGTCGTGACCGCGGCGACCGGCGGCGGTGACACGCCGTGACCGCCGGGGGTCCCCCCGCCCGAGGCAGGGGGAGCGTCGCAGCGGCCGAGCGCGGCGCGACCACGATCGCCGACCGGGTCGTGGCGAAGATCGCCTCGCAGGCGGCACGGGAAGCGCTCGGCGGCGTACCGGAGGGCGGCTCGCCGCCGCAGGCCACGGTCACGGTCCACCATGACGCCGCCCGGGTGCGGGTCAGCCTCGAACTCGACTATCCCTGCGACATCGGCGGTCAGTGCGGTGCCGTGCGTCAGCGAGTCGTACAGCGGGTAAAGGCGTTGGCGGGGATGGACGTGCCCGAGGTGGCCGTGCTGGTCGAGCGGCTGCACTCCGTCCACTCGCGCAGCGCGGCCCAGGGGAGGATCCGATGAGCGAGCCGGTACGGCCCGCACCACCCGTACTCGATCTGGACCAGTCGGCGTCAGCAGCGGCGTACGAGCCGGCTCCGGTCCTGGAAGGCGAAGGCGGCAAGGCCGGACGCTTCTGGTCCGTGCGCCGGGTCCCGGCCGGGCTGCTGGCGGTCGTGGTCCTCGGCTGCGCGGGTCTGCTGCTGTACGACATCGCGGCGGTACGGGCCGACCGCCCGGCCATGCAATGGCGCCGCGCCACCGCGCAGCAACTCGCGAAATGGCGGCTGGAAGATGTGGGCGTGCTGGCGAGCGCGGGGGCCGTGATGCTTCTCGGCGTCATTCTGATCGTCCTCGCCGTGACCCCCGGACTGCGGGCACTGCTGCCGATGCGTCGCCGCACCGCTGCCGTACGCGCCGGCCTTGACCGGGAGGCCGCGGCGCAGGTGCTGCGGGACCGGGCGATGGAGGTCTCCGGGGTGCAGTCCGCACGCGTGCGGACGGGACGGGCGAAGGTCTCGGTGCGGGCGCAGTCCCACTTCCGTGAACTCGACGACGTACGGGCCGATCTGGACTCGGCGCTGGCCACCGCCATCAGGGAACTCGGTCTCGCCAGGCCGCCGGCCCTGGCCGTGCACGTCACCAGGCCGCCGGCGAAGAAGAGGTGAGGGCGCGGTGGGTGGAACGCTGCGAGTGGTCAACCGGGTCCTGCTGGGCCTCGCCGGGCTGGTGCTGCTGTGCGCGGGCGGCGCGGTCATGGCGGCGGGCGTGGGGCTGCCCGTGCCGTCCTGGTGGCCCTACGAAGGGCCCCGCGATGTGCTGCTGAGCAGGGCGGACCGGTACCGCTGGCGGGACGAGGGCTGGTGGTGGCCGACGGTCGTCGTCGTGCTCGCAGTGCTGGTGCTGCTCGCCGTGTGGTGGCTGCTCGCCCAACTGCGGCGCTCCCGACTGGCGGAAGTCCTGGTCGACAGCGGCGACGGCGAGGGCGCGCTGCTGCGGGGCCGCGCGCTGGAGGGAGTACTGGAGGGTGAGGCGAAAGCCCTGGACGGGGTGGCCCGCGCCCGGGTGACCCTGACCGGCCGCCGGAGCACGCCGGAGGCCCGGGCGGACCTGCTGCTGGAGCCGCACGCGGCGCCCGTCGAGATGCTGGCGCGCCTGACGGACGAGGCGGTGGCACACGCACGGGACTCGGCGGGCCTGGCGTCGCTGCCGGCGGAGGTCCGCCTCAGGGCGGCGAAGCACCGGGCGCAACGGGTGAGTTGAGCGGCGCGCCCCGCGCGCTAGGTGTATTGCCCATGAATACAGCTAGAACCCGTGCCGTGCGCCCCCGTCCACCGGGAGCATCACTCCCGTCAGGTACGACGCCGCAGGCGACAGCAGGAACGCCGCCGCGTTGCCGAACTCCTCCGGTGTGCCGTACCTCCGCAGTGGAATGCGGGACTCGTGCGCCGTACGTGCCGCCTCCGCGTCGCCCGACAGCGCGTCGAGTTCGCGCACCCGGTCCGTGTCGATACGGGCCGGCAGCAGGCCGACGACCCGGATGCCGCGCGGGCCCAGCTCGTCCGAGAGGGACTTGGCGAAACCGGCCAGGCCCGGACGGAGGCCGTTGGAGATCGTCAGGCCGGGGATCGGTTCGTGGACCGAGCCGGACAGGACGAAGCCGATGACGCCGCCCTCGCTCAGCGCCGCCGCCGCGCTGCGGGCGAGGCGCACCGCGCCCAGGAAGACCGACTCGAACGCCGACTCCCACTGCTCGTCCGTATTGTCCGCGGCGAAGCCCGGTGCCGGGCCGCCCACGCTGATCAGTACGCCGTCGAGACGTCCGAACTGCGCCCGCGCCGCCGCGACGAGGCGCTCCGCCGACGCCGGGTCGGCATTGTCGGAGGCGAGACCCACGGCGTTCGGGCCGAGTTCCGCGGCGGCGTCCGAGACCGCCTTCTCGCCGCGCCCGGTGATGACGACCTTCGCGCCGTCGGCGACGAGCGCGCGGGCGGACGCGTTGCCCAGCCCCCGCGACGCACCCGTGACGATGTAGACGCGGTCCTTCAGTCCAAGATCCATGGACCTATCCTGCCGTCTCTTCCCCGCTCAGCGCGAGGGCCGTGTTCACCAGCCCGATATGGCTGAAGGCCTGCGGGAAGTTCCCGACCTGGCGACCGCTCACCGGGTCGTACTCCTCGGCGAGCAGCCCGACATCGTTGCGCAGGGCGAGCAGCCGCTCGAAGAGCTCCGTGGCCTCCTTCACCCGGCCCGTCATCCGCAGCGCGTCCGCCATCCAGAACGAGCAGGCCAGGAACGCCCCTTCGCCTCCCGGCAGCGCGTCGACCGCCTTGTTGTCCGTGCTGTAGCGGCGCACCAGACCGTCGGCGCCCAGTTCCGCCCGTACCGCGTCCACCGTCCCGATCACCCGCGGATCGTCGGGCGGCAGAAAGCCGACCCGCGGGATCAGCAGCGCCGCGGCGTCGAGTTCGATGGAGCCGTACGACTGCGTGAAGGTGTTCCGTACCGGGTCGTACCCCTTCTCACACACTTCCCGGTGCACTTCGTCCCGCATCGTCCGCCACCGCGCGACGTCGCCGGGCAGCGAAGGATGCTCCTCCAGGGTGCGAACCGCACGGTCCGCCGCGACCCACGACATCACCTTGGAGTGCACGAAGTGGCGGCGCGCGCCGCGTACTTCCCAGAGCCCCTCGTCCGGCTCGCGCCACTTCGACTCCAGGAATCCGAGCAGGCTGAGCTGCAGATTCCAGGCGTGCCTCTCCGAGGACAGACCGGCCTCCCGCCCCAGATGGAGGGAGTCGATGACCTCTCCGTACACATCGAGCTGCAGTTGGCGTACGGCTTCGTTGCCGGTACGGACCGGCACGGAGCCCGCGTACCCGCTCAGCCACGGCAGCTCCGTCTCGGGCAGCCGGCGCTCGCCGGACAGCCCGTACATGATCTGCAGATCGGCGGGGTCGCCGGCCACCGCCCGCAGCAGCCAGTCGCGCCAGGCCGCCGCCTCGTCGAGGTAGCCGGCCGAAAGGAGCGCGCCCAGGGTGAGGGTGGAGTCCCGCAGCCAGCAGAAGCGGTAGTCCCAGTTGCGTACGCCGCCGAGCTCCTCCGGCAGGGACGTGGTGGGCGCGGCGACGATCCCGCCGGTCGGCGCGAAGGTGAGTGCCTTCAGGGTGATCAGGGAGCGGACGACGGCCTCGCGGTACGGGCCCTTGCTCCGGCAGCGCGAGGACCACTTGGCCCAGTCCTCCAGGCTCTGCTCCAGTGACTCCAGCGGGTCGCAGAGCCATGGCCGCGGTTCGTTCGAAGGATGCCAGGTGAGGATGAAAGCCACCTTTTCGCCGGGGCCGACCGTGAACGACGAGCGGGTGCTCAACTCGTGTCCCCAGGTCTTGACCTGGGGCTCGCTGCGCAGCCATACGGAGTCGGGGCCGGCGACCGCCACCCGGTGGCCGTCCGAGCGCCGCATCCACGGCACGACGGAGCCGTAGTCGAAGCGCAGCCGCAGCGTCCCGTTCATCTCCACCCTGCCGCTGACGCCCTCCACGATCCGGACGACATCGGGCGCCGTGTCGCGCTGCGGCATGAAGTCGAGGACTTTGACGGTGCCGGAGCGGGTCTCCCACACCGACTCCAGGACCAGTGATTCACCGACGTAGCTGCGGCGGGTGCACTGCCCGGCGCCTTTGGGGGCGATCCGCCAGTGGCCGTTCTCCTCGTCACCGAGCAGTGCGGCGAAGCAGGCCGGCGAGTCGAAGTGGGGCAGGCACAGCCAGTCGATGGAGCCGTCTTTGCCGACCAGTGCCGCGGTCTGCAGATCGCCGATGAGGGCGTAGTCCTCTATACGTTGGGTCACGCTCTGGCGTGTTCCCGCCAAACGCTGCGGTTAAGCGGTCGCGGGGGCGGGCTGCGGGGCGCTCCGGGCGTCGGCCGCCCGGCGGTCGTGCTTCTCGCGGCGTACGAGAATCACCCAGCCGACAGGTACGGCCGCGGCGAACAGCCACCACTGGACGGCGTATGCCATGTGCGGGCCGATGGACTCGTGATCGGGTTCGGGGATCAGTTCCGGATTGCCGCCCGAGGGCTCCGGCGCGCTCTGTTCCAGATAGCCGCCGAGGACGGAGCGGCCCAGCGACTTCGTCTGCTGCGCACTGTTGATCAGCATGATCTGGCGGGGCGGCAGGCCGGACAGGTCCTTGATGCCGCTGGCGCTCGTCGTCTCGTCGGCCTTGAGCCGACCGGTGACGGTCACGGTGCCCTTGGGCGCGGCGGGTACGGGAGGGAAGGACTTCTGGTCGGCGGCGGACGGCACCCAGCCGCGGTTGACCAGGACCGCCCGGCCGTCGGCCAGGACCAGCGGGGTCAGCACATGGAAGCCGACCCGCTCGTCGGCGGAGGTGCGGCGGCGTACGACGACTTCGCGCGCGGTGTCGAAGGTGCCGGTGGCGGTGACCTGGCGCCAGTAGTCGGCGCGCGGGACGGTGTGCCCCGGGGAGGTGAGCTCGGTCACGGGGACGGGCTTCGCCTTGAGGTTCCGCGAGATCAGGGTGTTCTGCTCGACCCGGTGCTCGTGCCGGTGAAGCTGCCAGAAGCCCAGCTCGATCATCGCGGGGATGAGGACGAGGGCGATGAGGGTGAGGATCACCCACTGCCGGGACAACAGGAAGCGGTACACCCCATGACCGTACAACTGGGGTCATGGGGTGCGGAGGGTGGGGGTCGGGGTGCGGTGCCCCCGAGAGCACCCGGGGGCGGGGGCCGTGGGATCAGACTTTGTCGACGATGCCCGCCCTCCCGTCTGCGCGGGCGCAGTGCCCGCCGCAGAACCAGTGGCCCTCGACCTCGACGCCCTGGCCGATGATCTGGACCCGGCAGTGTTCACAGATGGGCGCCATGCGGTGAATGGCGCAGGAGAAGCAGTCGAAGACGTGCACCGCGCCCTGCGCGTGCACCTCGAAGGACATGCCGTAGTCGTTTCCGCATACCTCGCAACGTGCCATGCGCCACAGGGTGGGACGCGAGGCGCCACGGGGCGAGCGGTCGCCGGGCGAGTCGCGCCGGGTTCACTCCGATGCGGGTGCCGGAGCCACGTCCCGCAACAGCTGGGTGAAGGCCGCCTCGTCGATGACCGGCGTGCCGTACGACTTCGCCTTGACGGTCTTCGAGGTCGAGGCCTGCGGATCGTTGGTCACCAGCAGGCTGGTCAGCCGGGAGACGCCGGACGCGATGTGCAGCCCCGCCTCGATCGCCCGGTCCTCCAGCAGCTCGCGGTCGACGGAGGTGTCGCCCGAGAAGGCCACCCGCATGCCTTGCACGAGCGGTTTGTCCGCCTGGTACCGCCCGGGGTTGGGATAGGGGCACGGCGGGCGTTTGCGCGAGGGCCGCCAACTGCTCTGCCCGTACGAGGCCTGGTAGCCGATCCGCGGGGTGGCGGGGGAGTCCGACCACTCGGTCAGCGGGCGGCACTCCAGCAGTGGCAGTCGCACCCCGTCGCGGGCCGCGGTGTGCAGACTCGGCCGGAACGCCTCGGCCAGCACGCGCGCGTCGTCGAGCGCGTGGTGCGCCCGCTGCTGTACGACACCGAAGTGCGCGGCGAGCGACGCCAGCTTGTGGTTGGGCAGCGGCAGCCGCAGCTCCTTGGAGAGCGCGATGGTGCACAGCCGCTGACGGGTCGGTGCGGTCCCCTCCGCGCGTGCGTACTCCCGGGCGATCATCGACCAGTCGAAGATGGCGTTGTGCGCGACGAGGACCCGGCCGTCGAGCCGCTCGGCGAACTCGCCCGCGATCTCACCGAAGAGCGGGGCGCCCTCCAGCACATCGCTGGTCAGACCGTGGATCCACACCGGGCCCGGATCCCGCTCCGGGTTGACCAGGGTGTACCAGTGGTCCTCGACATTGCCCCGGGCGTCGAGGCGGTACACCGCAGCGGAGATTATCCGGTCGTCGCGGGCGAGTCCGGTGGTCTCCACGTCGACGACCGCGTACCCCTGTGGGTACGCGGCCGGCCACGCTGTTGCTGCGGTTGTACGGTCGTCGAGCATGGTCACAGAGAATACGGGCCGGGACTGACAGGCCCGTCATCCGCCCGGCCGCATGGCCGGTTCCTTGTCGGGGTGCTGACGGTGACCAGGTCCGGGCCTGCGGTGGCCGAACGACCGCTCCGGTCACGAGCGGGCGGGCGGTGACTGTCGCTCCATCGGGGGACACGGAACCACGCCCTGGGCGAGCAACAGCCGCCCGCCGACTCCGGGTTCGGAGTCAGGCGTGTCGGCGCTGTTATCGGCCCAGAGACTCCTGACGTCCGGTTTCAGCCGTCCAGCAGGGCGCTCACCAGCGCCCGTACGGAGGCGGTGAACAGCTTTTCCGGATCGGCGGGGCGCGCCAGCGCGCGGGCCAGCGCCGGGTCGTGCTCCGCCGCGCCGGCGGCCTCCCACAACTCGCCCTCCCCCGGCGACTGGACGGGCGAGCGTTCGCGGTTGCGCTCGACGAGTACGAAGCCGACGACCTGGAACTGCACGGCGCGCACGGCCTCGGCGGCGCGCGCCCCGCGCAGCCCCGCCGCGTGCACCTCATGGACGAGCGCCTGTTGCGCGGGCAGGAACATCCGTTCGGTGAGCCCCCGTTCATGGACCATCGCGATCAGATGAGGACGGTCCCGCAGCTCACGACGGAGCTTGCGCGCGACCGAGACTGCGCGCTCGGCGGGTGTACGGCCGGTGGGCCGGATGGCGCCCATCTCCTGGACGGTGCGCTCGACCAGAGCGTCGAGCAGCGACTCGCGATTGCCCACATGCCAGTAGATCGAGGTGACGGCGGTGCCGAGCCCGGCGGCGAGCTTGCGCATCGTCAGGGCCTGCGGGCCGTGCTGCCTGACGAGGACGGCAGCCGAGTCGAGGACCTCTTCGCGGGTCAGGGCGGTTCTCGGCATGGTGCCCCCAATTCCGGTACGCGCACGGCTCTTTACCCTTCATCGCCTCCGGTGTAACTGTGTTACAGACCCTGGAGAGGAACACCCCACGAAGGGCGGGTAGGACATGGCACGCGTACGGTACGGCGCGCGCACCGAGGCGGAGATCGCCGCGGCCCGTGCATCCGGTTCCAAGCTCCCCGACATCTGGTCCACGGGCGTGACGGCAGTGTGGGAGAGCGACCCGGACGCGGTGGCGGCCGTACTGCCGCCGCCGCTCAAGCCCACCGAGCGGCCGCTCGTACGGGCCGCCATCAGCAAGGTCGACCTGCCCGGCTATCGGCTCGGAGCGGGCTCCGTGGCGGTCGCCGCGCTGCACGACGGCCGGGAGGGCTGGTACCCCCTCGTCATGCCGATGACCCATGAGCGCGCGCTGATCGGCGGCCGTGAGGTCTTCGGCGAGCCGAAGAAGCTGGGCGAGGTCGGCGTCGAACGCGACGGCCTGGTCGTACGGGCGGTACTCGCCCGGCACGGCATCGCCTTCGTCGAGGTGCGGGGCGCGGTGGACGGCCCCCTTCCGCTGCCGGAGCCCGCCGAGAAGCTCGACTTCTACTTCAAATTCCTGCCCGCCGTGGACGGCAGGGGCTTCGACACCGACCCGGTCCTCGTCCACTGCACGCGTAACGAGAAGTTCCGCAGGCTGGAGAGGATCACCGGCGACATCGTGCTGCGGGAGTCCATGTACGACCCTGTCGCAGACCTCCCCGTACGCCGCGTCGTCGAGCTCACCATCGGCGAGAAGACCACCGACCAGAAGGGCCGGGTCGTGGAACGGGTCAGCGCGCAGGCGCTGCTGCCCTACATCCATCAGCGCTACGACGACCCTCGGCAGATCCTCGACGGCCCGCCCGAGGGGAGCGTCTGATGGAGCTGACGGCGGGACAGGTCGCCGTCGTCACGGGCGCCGCGAGCGGCATCGGCCTTGCGATGGCGCGCCGCTTCGCGGCGGACGGGCTGAAGGTCGTCCTCGCGGACGTCGAGGAGAAGGCGCTGCGCGCGGCCGCGGACGAACTGACCGGGGAAGGCGCCCGGGTGCTCGCCCGCACCGTCGACGTCAGCGACCGGGCCTCCGTGTTCGCGCTGGCGGACGCGGCGTACAGGACCTTCGGCGCCGTCCATGTGCTGTGCAACAACGCGGGCGTCGGCTCCGGCGCCGAGGGCCGGATGTGGGAACACGAGCCCAACGACTGGAAGTGGGCCTTCGCGGTCAACGTCTGGGGCGTCTTCCACGGCATCCAGGCCTTCGTGCCGCGCATGATCGAGAGTGGCGAGCCCGGCCATGTCGTCAACACCTCGTCGGGCGACGGCGGGATCGCCCCGCTGCCCACAGCCTCCGTATACGCCGTCACCAAGGCTGCGGTCGTGACGATGACCGAGTCGCTGTACGCGCATCTGACGGCGGAGCACGCGCGTGTGGGCGCGTCCGTGCTCTTCCCGGGACCGCACATGCTGCGCACCGGACTGTGGGAGTCGCACCGCAACCGGCCCGAGCGCTACGCCAAGGAGCGGCCGCGCAGGACGCCCTACCGCAGCCTCGATCAGTGGGAGGCCGCGATGAGGGACGCAGGGCACGAGGTGACGTTCACGCCGGTCGAGGAGGTCGCCGCACTCGTCGTGGACGGGATCCGTGCTGACCGGTTCTGGATGCTGCCGGAGAGCGAGCGCAGCGACCGGCAGATCCGCGCCAGGTCGCAGTCGATGCTCGACCGCGCCGACCCGTCGTACCTGGAAAGCTTCATTCTCGATTGAGGGATGCGTGATGGCGGACCCGTACCTGATCATCTCCTCCGACTGCCATGCCGGACTGCCGACCGAGCAGTACCGGCCCTATCTGGACAGCAGGTTCCACCGGGCCTTCGACGACTTCCTCGCCGGGCGCGACGCGCGCCGCGAGGAGATGAACCGGCTCGGTGTACGCAACGAGGCCTTCGCGACCAAGTGGTTCAGCGACAACTCGGAGGGCCTGAAGGGAGGCTGGGACAGCGCCCAGCGGATCAAGGAGCTCGACGGCGACGGAGTGGCGGCCGAGGTCGTCTTCCCCGACGCGGACGCCGTGGACAGCCGCACCGCCGCGCCCTTCGGGGTCGGCCTCGGACTCTCCGGCGACCAGGACCCCGACCTCGGTATGGCGGGCGCACAGGCGCACAACCGCTGGCTCGCCGAGTTCGTCGGCGGGAACACCCAGAACGCGGCACGTCACTGCGGGGTCGCCCTGCTGCCCGTCACCGGCGAGGTCGGCAGTGTGGTCGCCGAGATCCACCGGGCCAGGGAGTCCGGGCTCGGCGCGCTGATGATTCCCTCGATGTGGGTGGACAAGGCGCCCTACCACGATCGCCGTTACGACCCCGTGTGGGCCGCCGCCGCCGAGACCGGTATGCCGGTGCTCACCCACTCCGGCGCGGCTCCACGCCATGAGTACGGCGATCACCTGGGCATCTACGTCTCGGAAGTCACCTGGTGGCCGGCGCGCCCGCTGTGGTTCCTGCTCTGGTCGGGCGTCTTCGAACGCCACCCGCGCCTGAAGTTCGGCGTCGCCGAGTCCGGCTGCTGGTGGCTGCCGAACCTCCTGTGGTTCATGGACCGGCTCTACCTCGGAGCCCACGGCGGGAAGAAGCTGTCGCCGTTCGCCGAGCTGAAGAGGCCGCCGAGTGAGTATCTCGACCGGCAGATCTTCATCTGCGCCACCAACACCAAGCGGCGCGAGCTCGCGCAGCGGTACGAGATCGGCGTCGACAACATCCTCTGGGGCAGCGACTTCCCTCATCCGGAAGGGACCTGGCCCAACACCCGCGCATGGCTGAGGAACACCTTCCACGACATCCCGGTCGCCGAGACCCGGCGGATGCTCGGCCTGGCCGCGGCGGAGGTCTTCGGCTTCGATGTGTCCGCGCTGGAGCCGGTCGCCCGGCGGATCGGCCCGACGCCGGCCGAACTGGGCCAGTCCGACGACCAGTCGGCCGTCGAGGCGTCATGGGCGAGGTCGCGGGAGGTGGGCCGGCACTGGCTGACCGACAACGACTTCCCGGTCCTGGGAGCGTCCTCATGACGGGCCGCACCACCGACCGCACCACCGACCGCACCACCGACCGCTACACCGTCATCTCCGCCGACTGCCACGCCGGCGCCGATCTCCTCGACTACAAGCCGTACTTGGAGAAGAGGTACCACGACGACTTCGACGCCTGGGCCGACACCTACATCAATCCGTACGAGGATCTCCTCGCCGACACGGCCGACCGCAACTGGAACTCGGACCGGCGGCTGGCCGAGCTGGAGGCGGACGGCATCGTCGCCGAGGTCGTCTTCCCCAACACCATCCCGCCCTTCTTCCCCAGCGCCTCCCTGATGGCTCCGGCGCCGACGCGGGAGGAGTACGAGCACCGCTGGGCCGGACTGCGTGCCCACAACCGCTGGCTCGCCGACTTCTGCGCGGCGGCCCCCGGGCGCCGGGCGGGCGTCGCGCAGATCCTGCTCAACGACGTGGACGAGGCGGTCCGCGAGGTCCACCGGATCAAGGAGGCGGGCCTCACCGGCGGGATCCTGCTGCCCGGTACGCCGCCGGGCTCGGGTCTGCCCGAGCTGTACTCGCAGACGTACGACCCGGTCTGGGCGGTCTGCGACGAGCTCGGCGTACCGGTCAACCACCACGGCGGCTCGGCGTCCCCGCCGCTGGGCGAAGAACCGGCGGCCCGGGCGGTGTTCATGGTGGAGACCACCTGGTTCTCGCACCGGGCGCTGTGGCACCTGATCTTCGGCGGCGCCTTCCGCCGCCACCCGGGTCTGAGACTGGTCCTCACCGAACAGGGTTCCGGGTGGATTCCGGGCGTGCTCGACATGCTGGACTACTACCACTCGCGCCTGGTGGCCGCGGCGGACAGGGCCGCCACCGCCGAGTCCAAGTTCGGTGCCGGGCTTGCCGCTTCGATGGGCAGCGGCCCGAGCGAGGTCTGGCGCGACAACTGCTTCGTCGGCGCGAGCTTCATGCGTCCGCACGAGGTGCCGCTGCGCGACCGGATCGGCCTCGACAAGATCATGTGGGGCAGCGACTATCCGCACGACGAGGGCACGGCCCCGTACTCCCGCGAAGGTCTCCGCATCGCCTACGCGGGTCTGCCGAGGGACGAGGTCGCGGCGATGGCCGGCGGCAACGCCGCGCGTGTCTACGGTTTCGACCTGCGCATTCTCGACCCGATCGCGGCGAAGGCCGGTCCGACGGTCGAGGAGATCGCCGAGCCCCTGGCGGAGATACCGGCCGACGCGACGAGTCCCGCCTTCGCGCGGGGCGGGTCGGTGCGCGTCTGGTGACGGGCCGGGTGAGACTCTCCCGGGGTGACTGACGTACCCCACGACGCACCTCACGACGAAGCCCACGGCGGGGCGCTCGGCTCGCGGCTCAACTGGCTCCGTGCCGCGGTACTCGGAGCCAACGACGGCGTCGTCTCCACCGCGGGCCTCGTCGTCGGCGTCGCCGGAGCCACGAGCTCGCGCGACACCCTGCTCACCGCGGGTCTGGCGGGACTGCTGGCCGGCTCCATGTCGATGGCGGCCGGTGAGTACGTCTCCGTATCCGCGCAGCGCGACTCGGAGAAGGCGGCGCTGGCCATGGAGCGACGCGAGCTGCGCGAACAGCCGGAGGAGGAACTCGATGAGCTGACCGGTCTGTTGGCGGCCCGTGGTCTGTCCCCGGAAGTGGCCCGCGAGGCGGCGGAACAGCTCACCGAACGGGACGCGTTGCGCGCCCACGCGCGCGTGGAGCTCGGCATCGACCCGGACCAGCTGACGAACCCCTGGCACGCGGCAGGCGCCAGCTTCCTGGCCTTCACGGTCGGCGCGCTGCTGCCGCTGCTGGCGATCGTTCTGCCGCCGCCGTCGATGCGGTTGTACGTCACCGTGTTCTCGGTGCTCGCGGCCCTGGCCCTGACGGGCTGGTGGAGCGCACGCCTGGGCGCGGCGGCCGCGGGCCCGGCGGTGCTGAGGAACATGGGCGGCGGAGCGGTGGCTATGGCGGTGACGTACGGGGCGGGTTCGCTGCTGGGCGCGGCGGGCGTCTGAGATCCGGCCGCACCGTACCCGTGCCGGACTCGCGACGGCTTGGCGGAAGTCACCAACGGTTGATGACAACTTGTCTCGCATACTTGTCGGTAACACCATCTAGCCGCGCCACGGCCACCGCCTCTACGGTGCACCCATGCCGAACCTGCCCGATGTCGTGCTGTGGTCGATACCCGCCTTCGTGCTGCTCAGCGCCCTGGAGATGGTGACCGTCCGCCTCCATCCCGACGAGGATGCCGCCGGGTACGACACCAGGGACGCCGCCACCAGCGTCGGCATGGGGCTCGGCAGTCTTGTCTTCGACTTCCTGTGGAAGATCCCCATCGTCGCGATCTACACCGCGGTCTACGAGCTCACCCCCGCACGCGTCCCCGTCCTGTGGTGGACGATCCTGCTGATGCTGCTCGCGCAGGACTTCTTCTACTACTGGTCCCACCGCGGCCACCATGTCATCCGGATCCTGTGGGCCAGCCATGTCGTGCACCACTCGAGCCGGAAGTTCAACCTCACCACCGCGCTGCGCCAGCCCTGGACGAGTCTGACGGTCTGGCCGTTCTATCTGCCGCTCATCGCGTGCGGTGTGCATCCGGCCGCGCTCGCCTTCTGCTCGTCCGTCAACCTCGTGTACCAGTTCTGGGTGCATACCGAGCGGATCGACAAGCTGCCGCGGCCCGCGGAGTACGTACTGAACACGCCCTCCCACCACCGGGTGCATCACGCCTCCCAAGGCGGCTATCTGGACCGGAACTTCGGCGGGATTTTGATCGTCTGGGACCGGCTCTTCGGGTCGTTCACGCCCGAGACCGAGCGGCCCGTGTTCGGGCTCACCAAGAACATCGAGACCCACAACCCGCTGCGGGTCGCCACGCATGAGTACGCGGCGATCGCCCGGGACGTACGGGCCGCGGACAGCTGGCGCGAGCGGGCCGGGCGGGTCTTCCGCGGGCCCGGCTGGCAGCCGGAGCCACGGACTGCGGCGGCT